>JANORI010000940.1:0-7380 GCA_031415235.1 Acidobacteriota bacterium
CCTGTTTCATCAACTCAGCAACCAGCTGGGCATCGTGCTGGCGAATGCAGAGCTGATGGAACTCAAGGCCTCCGACCCCGCCCAGCGCGACCGTGCCACGCACGTGGTCAACGCCGCGCTCGAAGCCATGGCCGCCATGCGATCCATTCGCGACCTCTCTGTCGCCTGACCAGACGACCCCGCCAGTTTTCGTCCCGCCTCGACCCAATCACCGACAATTTTGGCGTCCCGCCGCGTCATTGTCTTGGCGTAGGACGGACCCCAAGCGTCAGAAAATCGACGCTTTGTCTTCCAGTGCGCACCTATTCCTGGACCTGCACACGGCGGCGAAACGAAACGGTAAGTCATTAATTATCAGACACTTAATGACTAATTTCGCATGCGCATGCCCAGCTCGTGGCAGGGTTGCGCGGTTCTGGCATCGAGAGTGCAAGAGAGCAAGCGTCTGCCAAGAACGGCGGGCCCAGGAGCTCGATTTCACATGAACGCCCAGCAGACCACCGAGACCATCAACCCCCGCATCGAAGCCGGCCTCCCTTTCGTGGAAGCCCTGGCCCGAAGAGTGGCGGCCACTATGCCGCACTCCATCGATCTGGGCGATCTCGTTCAGGACGGCGTCATCGGGCTCATCGACGCGGCCAAACGGTTCGAGGAATCGCGCGGCATCAAGTTCGAGACCTTTGCCGAACGGCGCGTCCGCGGGGCCATGATTGACGCGTTGCGCAAGGACGCGTGGCCCCGGGGCGTGCGCCGCGTGCGCCGCGAACTCGAAGCGGCGCGCGAACGGCTGCGCCTCTCGCTTGGCCACGAGCCGTCGCTTGCCGACCTGGCGGCCGCGGTCGGGTCGGATGAAGAGCGCCTCGGCAAGGTGATTGTCCGCATCAACACCATCGAGCAGACCTCGCCGCTCTCGTGCGCCGAGAACATCGACGAATCACAACTGCCGGCCGTGATGGTGCCGGTCGAATCCGAGCGTCCCGACGCCGCCTACGAGCGCAAGGAAGTCCAGGATCGCGTGCGCGCGGCCGTGGATTCGCTGCCCCCGCGCGAACGCCGCGTGGTCGCACTCTATTACTACGGCGAAGTGACCATGAAGGAAATCGGCCTCGAACTGGGCGTGAACGAATCGCGCGTGTCGCAGCTGCATGCGCGCGCGCTGCGCCGCCTGCGTGAAGCCCTGGGTCCAGACGCCACGCAGGTGGCCTCGGTCGCGGCGTTGCGCCAGGCCGTAGTGGCGTTCGAGCACCGGCCGCGCATGGCAAAAGCCGACCTGCCGGAATCGGACACCGTGGTGCCTGAAGCGGCCGCCGCGCGCGCCGAGCGCCGCGGTATCGTGATCAGCTACGCGAGCGCTTCACGCGCAGCGCGCAGCAACTCGCCCAGTCGGAACGGCTTGGAGAGCCACCGGCAGCCGCTCTCCTCGAGGAAGCGTTCGGCGTCGGTGCCGGCCACGTCGCCGGTCACGAAGATGACCCGGCGGGCAAGTGCCGGCGTGGCGGCCGTCATGGCACGATAGAACCGGATGCCGTCGATGCGCGGCATCTTCAGATCGCACACGATCAGGTCGTAGTGGTGTTCGGCGACGCGAGCGAGGCCTTCCTCGCCGTCGCCGGCCCGATCCACGACAAAGCCCGCGTCGATGAACGCTTCCTTCACGGCACTGGCCAGTGCCGGCTCATCTTCCACGACCAACACCCGCGCGCCCTTGAACGCATCGTGAGGCGCGGGCGTGGACGGCGACAGCCGCCGTGGCTGGGCGGGCTTGCCACCCGACACCGGGAACTCCACGAAGAACGAGGCGCCGGCGCCGCGCTGTGACTTGAGGCTGATACGCCCCCCGTGCTCCTGCACGATGGCGTAGGCCACCGTCAGGCCCAGGCCTGTCCCCTTGCCGACTTCCTTCGTCGTGAAGAACGGGTCGAAGATCTTGCCCTGCACGCCGTCGGCGACGCCCGGGCCGTCGTCGTTCACCTCGAGCACCACCTGTTGCTTGACGCTGTCGTGCCACGTGCGAATCACGATCGTGCCGCGGCCATGCGCGCCGAGCATCGCCTGCTCCGCGTTCATCAGCAAGTTCAGCAGCACCTGCTTCACCTGGTGCCCATCCGCGAAGATCGGCGGCAGTCCCGCGGCCAGCGCCGGAATGACCGAGATGTTGGTAATTCGCTGTTCGTAGGCCCGTAGCGAGAGTGTCTCGCGCACGATCTCATTGAGATCGACCAGCGCGCGGGTGCTCTGGCGCTTGCGCGCGAAGGTCAGCAGGTTGCGCACGATCCGCGCGGCCCGCTCCGACTCGCTCAGAATCACGTCGAGCCCGCGCTTGAGCATGTCGTCGCCATCGGCGCGTTGCGACAGCCGCTCAGCCCACGACAAGATGGTGGCGAGCGGGTTGTTGAGTTCGTGGGCGACACCCGAGATCGTCTGCCCCAGCGCGGCCATCTTCTCGGTCTGCAGCAACTGGTAGTAGAGATCGCGCGATTGATCCTCGAGGTGCTTCCGCTCGCTCACGTCGCGTACGAGTGCTTCGATGCGCATCGCGCCGCTCGAATCGGGGGGATCGGCCGTGGCCGTGACCTCGAGCCACACCGGCGATCCGTCGGCGCGGCGCAACCGCAGCAGGTAGTCGGCGACGGCGCCGGCCACCGACAGCCGCTCCAGGAATGCCGTGCGCGCCTGCGGATCCGCGAACCGTCCCGCGTCAAATGGCCGCACCTCGCGCTCGATCGTCTCGGGCGGGTACCCGAGCACCAGCTTCAGATGAGGATTGGCCGCGAGCGTCGTCGTCGATGACGCGCCCACGCGGCCGATATACACGCCCTCGTGTACGGCCTCGAAGAGCCGGGCGAATGCGGAGGCGCGGTCGTCGCTCACCCGGGTCAGCGCTTCTTGGTGGGCACCGGCGGCGTGGGCGTCTTGGTGCGGTACTGCGGAGTCCACTTCTTCTCGATGGCGGCGCGGATGCTCATGGGATCTGCACCGGAGTTGTACAACTGCATGGATTCTCTCGCGACATCGACGCAGATGGCGCAGCCGAATCCGTGCGTGTCCCACGAGGTGACGTTGCCCGCCGCGTCGCGGGCGCCGATGAAGCAGTTTTCGTTGTTGCGATGCCCGTCGGCCTCGCAGCCGCAATAGCACGGCACGTGACGAGACACCTCGGGGTGGCGCGCGACGAACTCGTATACGGCGCGCGTGATTCCGAGCGGCCGCGCCAGCGCGTAGCCGGCCGTGTTGAGCGGAGGCAGGGGCGCCAGCGCCGCCGTCGTGCTGCCGGCGTCAGTCGGCCGGCCGGGCGCCGCCTGGCGGGCCGCGAGGGCCACGCCGAAGGCGGCCGAAAGCGCCAGCATCACCGCTCCGAAGCGCATCGGAAGTCGCATGCGCCTACTCTACCAGTCTCGGCGCCTTGGTGGGTGGCATCCGGAGGGCGGCCGTGCCGCGCCCGACGGGGGTGATGTACGCTGCCGGGGATGAGCAACCGGCTAGCGCGCGTCTCCCGGCTCGAACCCGACAAGACTGGCTGGAACTTCTTCTTGTGCGTCCGCAAGGACGTGCGGGTGGGCAAGAACGGGGAATATCTGGCGTTGATGCTGCAGGACGCCACCGGGCAGGTGGCTGGCCGGGTGTTTGACGGCGTAGAGCGGCTCAAGCACGAATTCGACATCGGCGAGTTCGTGCGGGCCGAGGGCCGGACCAGTACCCACAACGGGGAACTGCAGCTGGTGGCCTCGTCGATCCGCCGCCTGAACCCCTTGCAAGACCAAGCGCAAGGCTTTCGCGAAGAAGACTGCGTGCCGAGCGCGCCGCGTCCGATCGGCGACATGTGGACGGAGCTTGGTGCGCTGGTGGACCTGGTGACCGACCCGGCGCTTCGGGTGTTCCTGCGCCGCATCCTGACCGACCACGAGACGGCGCTCCGGGAATGGCCGGCCGCCCAGCAGATCCATCACGCCTACCGCGGCGGCCTGCTGGAGCACGTGCTGTCGATGGCCACGACCGGCAAGGCGCTGGCGCGCCACTACGGCGCAAGCGAAGACCTGCTCGTTGCGGGCGCCGTCATTCACGACCTCGGCAAGCTGCAGGAACTGGCCTACGACCACGGCGCCATCAGCTACTCGCGCGACGGCAATCTCGTGGGTCACATCGCGCTCGGACTGGTGATGGTGCGCGAGACGGCCAAGGGCATCTCGGGTTTCCCCGACGACCTGCGGGCCGAGCTTGAACACCTGGTCGTGTCACATCACGGCGCCAGGGACAAGGGATCGCCGGTCGAGCCCAAGAGCGTCGAGGCGTTCATTCTGGCGGCGGTCGACAACCTCGACGCCCAGTTGCACCAGGTGCGCTCGGCCTTGGGCGACAGCGGCACCGACCCGGAATTCACCGGTTGGCACCGGCGCTTCAATCGCGTGCTCTACCGCGGCACGCGGGACGCGTAGATTCGTCCGACCAGGCGATTGTTATCGTCGCCGGAATACCGTACCTTTCGGCGGTGAGCTTCATTCGATCCCTCGCCCTCCCGTCGCGACGGTCGACGCTGCTGCTCGCCGCTCCACGTTGCTCCGCCGCTGAAGAACTCCGCTGGCAGGCCTTCGACCACTGGACGGATCGCCGCTACTCGTCGCCGCCCTCAGACCCGTCGGCCTTTGGCCCCAGCGCAAACGTCATAGTGCCCTTCACCAGGATGCGGTCGCCCACACTGGCGTAGCCGGTCAGCAGGCCCATGCGGCTGCGCAGGCGAATCACCTTCACGAAGATCTCGACGCTGTCGCCTGGCATGGCCGAGCCGCGGAACCGGGCGCGCTCGATGCCGCGGAAGTAAATGAGCCGGCCGGTGTTCTCAGGCTTCGACAGAATCAGGATACCGCCTACCTGCGCCACCGCCTCGGTCAGAATCGTGGGCGGCAGCACCTGCTGGCCGCGCCCGTCGGGCGGCGACAGATAGCGCTCGCTCGAGGTCACGTTCTTGATGCCGGTGATGCTCACATCTGGCACGAACGCAGTGATGCGGTCCACCAGCAGGAACGGATAGCGGTGGGGCAGAATCCGGGCGATGGCCGCGTAGCTGAGCGGTAGGGACGACGTCTCCACAAGTGCCGTAGTATCCCATGGCCCGCAGGCCAGAAAACTTGACCGACGCGTTCCTCGCGTAAATGAGACAAGTTTTCTCCGCCCCGCAAACGCCACCCCACCGCGCACACTCCGCACGGCGGGGACCCCGACGCGGGGCAAGAAGGCACTGTGACCAGCGAGGCGGAGCCACAGATGTTGGCTCGAGGCGCAGCATCCCTAGGGCTATACTGCGCCCTTGGCGCGGCCACGCCGCGCCTGGAGGTCCGCCGATGCGCGCTGCCACCCTGACCGTTGCCGTTGCCCTGTTGCTTGCCGCCACGCCTGCCCAGAGCCAGGTGCGGCCAGTCACCATCGACGACGTGCTCGGCATTCGCGTGGTGCGCGACACGGTCATCGCGCCCGACGGCAGCGCCGTGCTCTTCACCGTGCGGGCCTGGCACGACGCGAAGGCGGATGGCCGGAAAGACTCGCGCACGCACGTGTGGCGCGCGCCAGCCGACGGCAGCAGCCCGGCCCGGCAGGTGACCTACGGCGAGAAGGGCGACTCGCAGCCGGCCTGGTCGCCCGATGGCCGGCACATCAGCTTCGTGTCGGCCCGGGGCCAGCGCGCCGGCAAGGAGCCGGTGGCGCAGATCTGGCTGATGCGCACCGACGGCGGCGAGGCCTGGCCCGTCACCGACCTGCCCGACGACGTGCAGCAGTACGCGTGGTCGCCCGACGGCGCCACCATCGCCTTCACCCGCACCGACCCCCGCAGTGCGGATGAGACCGCCACGCTCGACCGCCGCGACGACGAGCGCGTCTTCGAGCGCACCGCGCGCCCGGTGCATCTGTGGACGGTCAGGGTGGCCACCAAGGTAGTGGCCCGCGTGACCAGCGGCGACACGCTCACCATCACCGGGCCGCTGTCGTGGCACGCCGACAACGCGCGCGTGGCGTTCACGGCGGGCGCCTCGGCGCTATTGCGCGACGGCCGGCGCGATGTCTACATCGCCGACACGAAGACCCAGGCGGTGGAGCGCATCAGCACCAACTTCGGACCCGATTCGGGTGCGCGCTTCTCACCCGACGGCCGCGCGCTCGTGTATCTGTCAGAGCCGGTCACGTCGCCAGCGATTGCCGACGGCACGCCCAAGGGCACGGTCGGTCACTCCCGCGTGATGTTCTACGACGTCGCCACCAAGCAAACGCGCGACATCACCGGCAGTCTCGCGGTGGATCCGGGCACACCGCAGTGGTCGAGCGATGGATCCCGGCTCTACTTCACGGCCGGCACGCGCGCCTACGTGGAGGCGTGGTCGTTCGAGGTGGCCACTGGCCGCGCCACCCAGCTCACCAAGGGCCGCACGCTGCAGCTCGGATCGTTCAGCGCCGATGGCTCGCGCGTGGCCTTCGCCATGGACACGCCGTCGGCCCCGGCCGATGTCTACGTGGCCGATGCGGCGTTCACGGCGCTGCGCCGCGTGTCCGACGTGAATCCCCAGGCCCGCGACTTCGCACTGGGCGACGTGGAAGTGATTTCGTGGAAGAGCAGCGACGGGCTCGAGGTGGAAGGCGTGTTGCTGAAGCCGGTGGGCTTCAGCCCGGCCAGGCGCTATCCGCTGCTGGTCGTGGCGCACGGCGGCCCGGCCGGCGCGCACGTGAACAACTACCGCGTGGGCGGGCTCGAGGGCGGGCAGCTCTGGGCCAGCCAGGGCTGGGCGGTGTTCTATCCCAATCCTCGCGGCAGCACCAACTACGGCGAGAAGTTCCTGCGCGCCAACATCGCCGACTGGGGCGGCGGCGATTTCAAGGACATCATGACCGGGGTGGACGCGCTCATCGCCCGCGGCGTGGCCGACCAGGACAAACTCGCGCACATCGGCTGGAGCTACGGCGGCTACATGACCGCCTGGACCATCACGCAAACCGCGCGCTACAAGGCGGCGATGGTGGGCGCCGGGCTCACCAACTTGTGGAGCATGTACGGCACCAACGACATCCCCAACGTGCTCACGGGCTACTTCGGCGGCATCGCCAGCAAAGAGACGCTGCCGCTCTACGTGAATCGCTCGGCCATGACGCATATCGACAACGTGACGACGCCCACGCTGATTCTGCACGGCGCGGCCGACGAACGCGTGCCGGTGGGGCAGGCGCAAGAACTCTACCGCGGCCTCGAGGATCGCGGCAAGACCACCGAGCTCGTCACCTATCCCCGCGAAGGGCACGGCTTCACGGAGTACTATCATCTGCACGACCGCCTCTCCAGAATCCAGGCGTGGGTCACCTCCCATGTGACCGGAGACGGGGCCACGCCGCCATCACCTCGCC
>JANORI010000941.1:0-7364 GCA_031415235.1 Acidobacteriota bacterium
CACTTCCTGAACGCCGTGTGCACCCACATCGCCGACATCGACTACCAGACGATCATCACCTACACCGGCGCCTACGACGACATGGTGCTGGCCAAGACGCAGATCCGCTCGCGTCTCGAATCACAGAACGAGCAGCGCGAAAAGAAGATCTTGCAGCTGCAGGATTTCATCCAGCGCTTCTCGGCCGGCACGCGGTCGAGCCAGGTGCAGTCGCGGCGTAAGGAAGTGGAGCGGCTGCAGACGACCGACCTGGCGCGTTCGAACATCCAACGCCCGTATATCCGGTTCCAGGTCGCGCGGCCGTCGGGTCGCCTGGCGATGGAATGCGAGGGCGTGAGCAAGGCGCACGAGGGCCGGGCCATAGTCTCGAACTTCGACGCCATCGTGAATCGCGGCGAGCGCATCGTGCTCGTGGGGCGCAACGGACTCGGCAAGACGACCATGCTCAAAGCCCTGCTGGCCGATGGCCCGGGCCAGCCGGCCGCGCCCGGCGACATCGACGAGGGCACCGTGCGGTGGGGCCACGAGGTGTCGATTGGCTACTTCTCTCAGGACCACACGGGCGCGATCGAGCACGGGCTCACGGCCGTCGAGTGGCTGCACCGTTTCGACCCCGACGCCTCGCGTCAGGACATTCACGGGTTGCTCGGGCAGATGCTGTTCAGTGGCGAAGAGGGCCTGAAGCCCACGGCGGCGTTGTCGGGCGGCGAGACCGCGCGGCTGCTCTTCTGCCGCATCATGCTGCAGAAGCCCAACGTGCTCGTGCTCGACGAGCCGACCAACCACCTCGACCTCGAGGCCATCAACGCGCTCAGCACCGCGCTACAGAAGTTCGAGGGCACCGTGTTCCTCGTGACGCACGACGAAGACCTGATGGACGGCGTGGCTACGCGCGTGTGGCACTTCGAACCGGACGGCGTGCACGACTTCAAGGGCACGTACGAGGACTTTGCCGCCGAGCTCGCCTCGAAGTAGCGCACCGTCTGCGCCATAATGCGCCGGTGGCAAACCAACGCATCTCCCGCGCAGGATGGCGCATCGTGCTGCTGGCCAGTCTCGGCGGCACGCTCGAGTTCTACGACTTCGTAATCTTTGGCGTGTTCGGCGCCGACATCGGCCGGGCGATCTTCCCGAGCAGCACCCCGCTGGTCGAGCTGATTTCGTCGTACGGCGCCTTTGCGGCCGGCTACTTCGCGCGCCCGATCGGTGGCGTCGTGCTCAGCCATTTCGGCGACCGCTACGGCCGCCGCAATGTCTTCCTGCTGTCGCTGTTCGTGATGTCGGGGGCGACGCTGGCGATGGGACTCGTGCCGACGTACGCCGCGTGGGGCGTGGCGGCGAGTGCCACGATGGTGTTGCTGCGGCTGCTCCAGGGGTTCTGTATCGGCGGCGAACTGCCCGGAGCGCTGACCTACGTCGTCGAGACGGCGCCCAGGCAGGCGGCACTCGTCTGTGGCGTCGTCTTCGCCTGCGTGACCTACGGGGTGGCCGTGGCGACCGGAGTCAGCGTCGGGGTGCGCACGTTCCTGGCGCCAGAGCTCGTGGCCGACTACGGCTGGCGGATTGCGTTCATCCTGGGCGGGCTGGGCGGCATCGTCAGTTTCGTCGCGCGGCGGGCAATGGAAGAGTCGCCTGAGTTCGTGAAGATGAAGGCCCTCGCCGCGCGTCATCCGTTTCGCGAAGTCCTGCGGTCGCATCGGGGGGCGGTTCTCACTGGCATCGGTGTCCTGGCGCTCACGGGCGGCTTCAACGGCCTCTACTTTTCCCACATGCCCGGCTATCTGGGCCGCGTCCTCGGCTACGACGCGCGCCAGGCGGTCGTGGCCGCGACCGTTGGCGTCGTGATTCACGCCTCGATGATCTTCGTGGTGGGCTGGCTGGCGCGCCGGATCGCGCCCCTCACGCTGCTGCGCGTCGGCACGATTGGCCTGCTGGTCTTCGGCTACCCGTTCTACGTCGCCCTGGCCGCCAAGCCCGTGTCTCCGACGGCCCTGCTCGTCGGCATCGGCCTGGTCGCCGGGTTCATCAACGGCACCTACGCGTGCCTGCTCACGGACCTCTTCCCAACACGGATCCGGTTCAGCGGCGTGGCGCTGGCGTTCAACGTGTCGTTCACCCTGTTCAGCGGCACGGCGCCGCTGGTCGCCACCGAGTTGATCCGCCAGACCGGCTCGAACGTCGCGCCGGCCTTGATTCTCGTCGTGTGTGGCGGGTTGACGCTCGTGGCGTCGTTCGTGCACCCGAGATACAGCGGCCACGTGCTCGGCGCGCGCAGCGGCGCGTCTGCGCCCGGACACTGACGGCGACACCGGCGCGACGATGACGCGAGTCACGATCGGCGGTCTTCGGCGCTACGCGATCGCCCGCAGTGTGTTTCTGCCGGGCACGCTGTCGGAAGCCGTTGAGCTCATGGGCTTCGTACAAGCGGATCCGATCCGCTCGCCGGCACGCGCGCAGGATCTGGTGCTGCGGCATCGCGTGCACGGCTATCGAGCCGGCGACCTCGAGCGGCACTACGCGTCGCTTGATGTCGAAGAGGATTTCTTCGTCAACTACGGGTTCCTCGCGCGCCGGGCCCAGGTGCTGATGCACCCACGCGCCAGGCTTGGCGCGTGGCCGGCGCCGGGCAAGCGTACCGCCGACGCCGTGCTGGCCTTCGTGCACGACCGTGGCCGCGTCCATCCACGCGAGGTGGACGCGCACTTTGCGCGCGGCGCCGTCATCAACTACTGGGGCGGGTCGTCCAGCGCCACGACCCACGTGCTCGACCACCTGCACTACCGCGGACTGCTGCGCGTGGCTGGTCGCGATGCCGGCATCCGCCTCTACGCACCCCGCGAGGCTTCGGTGCCGCCAAGCGATGCCGTGGCGCGACGCGCCCGTCTGGACGCACTCGTGGACCTGGCGGTGGGGCTCTACGCGCCCGTACCGGCCGCAACCCTCTCGTGGCTGGTCGGCCGTCTGCGTCTGGCGACGCCGCAGTGGCGGCTGGAACTGCCGGCCGCGCTGGCGCGCGCCAAGGCGCGGTTGGCACGCGCACGCATCGACGGCGTCGAGTACTTCTGGCCAGCCGACGAGCGCATGCTCGATGCGCCGTGTGACGACCAAGTGCGTCTGCTCGCGCCGTTCGACCCCGTTGTGTGGGACCGGCGGCGCTTCGAGCAGGTCTTCGGCTGGGCCTACCGCTTCGAAGCGTATACGCCGGCCGCCAAGCGCACGCGGGGGTACTACGCGATGCCGCTGCTTTGGCGCGATCGCATGGTGGGATGGGGCAATCTGTCGGTGGCTGACGGCGCACTGAAGACCGACGTGTGTTTCGTCGCCGGCCACGCGCCGCGCGAGCGCGGGTTCGCCCGCGGCCTTGAAGCGGAAGTGGCGCGCATGCGAGCGTTCTTGGGCCTTCCGGCGACACGATGATTCGCATCACCGACACCATCGCCATCGACGAGCGCGCGCTCGAGGAACGATTCGTGCGGGCGTCCGGCCCGGGCGGCCAGAACGTCAACAAGGTGTCGACGGCCGTGGAACTGCGCTTCGACGTCGAGGCCTCGACCTTGCCCTCCGACGTGAAGGCGCGGCTCGTGGTCCTGGCCGGCAGCCGCATGACCGGCGACGGGGTGCTGGTCGTCGACAGCCGCGAACATCGCACCCAGGCACAGAACCGCGACGCCGCGCGGGCGCGCCTCGTGGCGTTGGTGCAGCAGGCGGCGGTGCGGCCCAAGACCCGCCGTCCCACGCGTCCCGGCCGGGCCGCCAAAGAACGCCGGCTCTCCTTGAAGAAGCGTCGCGCCGATGTCAAGGGTGGCCGCGGCGGACGCAGCGGTCACGACGACTGACCGCGCGAGACGCGCGGGACGCGCGGTCAGCTCGGGCCGGTCCCCGGCACCGTCAACGCCTCGGGTGGCGGCGCCTCGAGTGACAGTGTGCCCATGCCGGATGGATGTGCCACGTGCAACCGGTACGCGTGGAGCAGGTACCCGCCGTCTCCCGGCAAGCCCGGCGCCACGGTGTGCGGATGCCCGCCTGGCGCGTACAGCGGGTCGCCTGCGAGTGGATGCCCGATGGCGGCGAGATGAATGCGAATCTGATGCGGACGGCCCGTGGTAATCCGCACCTCGACGAGCGTGGCACCCGCGCGACGTTCGACCACCGAGGCGATGCTGTGCGAGGCGCGCCCGTCGTCTCTGGCCGCATGCACTGTCCCTAACGTGGGATGCGGCACCCGGCCGATCGCGTGTGTGATCTCGCGGGTGTCCCAGGGCGGGTTCCCGTCGATGAGCGCCCGGTAGTCCTTGGTCACCGCGTGGGTGCGCCACGCGAGGCCCAGGGCAGTCGCGGCGGCGTGCGTGCGCGCGAACAGCACGAGTCCGGACGTGAAGCGACCGAGCCGGTGCAGCGGGTGGACGTCTCCGTAGCGTGCGCGCACGACGGCGAGCAGGGTGTGTTCGAGAAACCCGCCAGCCGGCATCGTGGGCAGCCCCGCGGGCTTGGACACCGCCACGACGTCGTCGTCCTCGTGCACGACGTCGAAGCCGAGCGGCACCTCCGGCTCGTCCCACGGCGGACGGTGCCAGACGAGGCGCTGGCCACTGCGCAGCGTCTCGTCGCCCTTCGCGACGTGGCCGTCAAGTTCCACGGCGCCAGAGGCCAGCCGCGCGAGCCAGGTGGCCGCGCCCGAGTGGGTATAGGTAGCCGCGAGATGATCGCGCACGCGCCGCCCAGCCACGCTCGGGCCGATCTGCTCGCGATACGTGAAGCCGCGGTTGCGCGTCATGGACCCGCCGAGGATAATCCCTCTCCACGACCACGAGATCTGCAGTGTCGCTCGTTGCCCTTGCCGCGTGGCTGCTCGTGCCCGCCCTCGCCGGTGCCCAGAGCGCCACCGCGAAGGCCGCCCCCGGCTCGCCGACCGCTGACCAGCTGCCGATCTACGTCGTCGACCCGACCTGGCCGCCGACGCTGCCACACGACTGGATTCTCGGTGACATCCGCGGCCTGTTTGCTGACGACCGGGACCACCTGTGGGTGATCCACATGCCATCGAGCCTGACCGATCAGGAGATCGGCGCCGCAGTGAAACCGCCGATTGCCGACTGCTGCAGTCCCGCGCCGCCGGTGCTGGAGCTCGATCCGGAGGGCAGAGTGCTGCAAGCGTGGGGCGGGCCGGGCGAGGGCTAACTAAGCGGCAACTAGAGGGCACCGGACGCCCGGCCGGCTCGCGGCTACTCCGATCCGTCGGCGCGGCTCACGTCCACGTAGCGATCGTCGCCGTCGGTGGTCACGCGCAGCTGCCAGGGGTTGCAGCAGACTTCGCAGTCCTGGACGAGGACGCCGCGAGTGTCGGGCTCGAGATAGATCTCCACCTCTTCGCCACAATACGGACAGGTGATCGTGAATTCGGTGTCGGACATCGCCAGAACCACGGCTGTGGGGCATCCTCGCGGAGCGTGGCCGCAGTCTACCGGATATGATGTCGAGCCATGAGAGCCGTTCTCCTCGTCGTGAGCATGCTGGCCGCGGCGCCGTCAGCCGCCTGGGCCACCTGGTCGGTGATCGCGGTCGAGACGAGCACGGGGCGCGTCGTGATTGCGTCGGCCACCTGCGTCGACCGTGACGACCGGTTCCTGATGGGCGTGCAGGCGGTGGTCGTGCCGGGCAAAGGCGTGGCGGCGTGCCAGGCCGCGGTGGACGGCACGCATGAGAACCAGATGCTCGTCTTCCGGGAACTGCAGAAGGGCACCGATCCCTTGCGGATCATCGAGATGCTGAGCGTGGATCCGGCGTTCCAGACGCGCCAGTTCGGCATTCTCGATCTGCAGGGCCGGCGCGCCGGGCACTCAGGGCTTGGCACCGGCTACGTGGCGCAGGACCTCCAAGGCCAGGTGCCGGGCACCGGGATCTACTACGCGATTCAAGGCAACATCCTGCGTCCGGGCAACGTGATGCCCAACGCCGTCCAGGCGTTTGTGAAGACCACCGGCGCGCTCACCGACCGCGTGATGGCGGCGATGGAGGCCGCCGACGGTTCGGGCGGCGACAGTCGCTGCACGTGCCCGCCCTGGCCGACAGACGGCACGACGCCGCGCGTGCCGTGCGATGGCCGCACCTCGCACGTCGCCTACATCCTGATGGCCGAGGCCACGGACCAACGCGGCACGTCGCACAACGACGGCACGTACGCGATGTATCTCACGGTGTCGCAGCCGGGCGCCGACAAGGGACCGGGCCAGGTGCGGGCGGATGCCGGCGAGAACCTGAATCCGGTCAAGACGCTGCGCCGGCGCTACGACGCGTGGCGCAAGACGCAACCCCAGTGGCTCGAGTAGGAGGCGATGATGAATCGGGTCCACGTCGCGTCCGTGGTCGTCTGTGCGGCCTTCGTGGCGGCCTCGGCTGGGGCGCAGCCCCGGCCCGCGGCGGCTCCGGCCCCACCACCGCGTCCACGCGCGGTGGCGGTGATGACGCTCGACTCGCCCGCGTGGCCCGATGGCGGCGTCATCCCGCTCACGCATTCGCAGGCGGCTCGCGACGTCTCGCCCCCGCTCTCGTGGAGCGGCGCGCCCGACGACGTCGTGAGCTACGCCCTCGTCGTGCGCGATCTCGATGCCGGGCCGGCGAGCGCCGACGATGTGCTGCACTGGCTCGTGTGGAACATCCCTGGTTCGAGCACGTCGCTGCGGGAGGGCGTGCCGCACGGCAACGTGCCGCCAGCGCCGCCGCGTGTCGGCCCCGGCCCGGCGACGGCGCCCACCGACGGCCTGCGCCAGATTAGCGCGACCGGGCCCGCCTACCGTGGACCGGCCGCGCCGGCCTCAGGCCCCATGCATCACTACGTGTTCGAGGTGTTCGCGCTCGACATCTGGCTGGACGTGCCCGCAGTGGGGCAGTCGCCGGTGGCCACGCGTGCCGCCGTCATGGCGGCGATGGCGGGGCACGTTCGCGGCAAGGGCGTGCGGGTAGGCGTCTTCCGTCGGCCCCTGTCCTAGCGTGGACCGCGGTTCCGCTTGGTACCCATGCATGGGACCGTCGCGCCAGCCGGCCGGGCTGGAATGGACGCAGGCGAAGCGGCGGTGCTATATTCCGGTCGTTTCCGAGCGACGGATTCGAGCCATTCTCGGACGTTGGCGGGTGTGTTCCTGGAGGGTAACGAGATGACGGGATTACGACGAGGAGTCTGGGTGGCTGTGGCCGGTCTGCTCCTCTTGGCTCACCCCACGGCGGCGCAGATCGAGCAGGCGCGTCTGAACGGCACGGTCACCGACGCCCAGGGAGCCGTGCTTCCCGGCGTGACCGTCACGGCCCGTTCGACGTCGCTCATCGGCGCGCAGACGACCATCACCGAGGCGGACGGACGGTTTCGATTC
>JANORI010000942.1:0-2470 GCA_031415235.1 Acidobacteriota bacterium
GTAGCTCAGCACCTCGAACCGCACCAGCTTGTCGATGTCGCTGGCCGTCAATGACGCCTGGTAGAACTGCACGCCGAACTGCTGCATCCGAATCGCTGCGACGCTGATCATAAGGGTCCCGTCGGGACGGCCGGATTTTACCGGGCAGCCCGCGGGTTCACCAGCATTTTTTTACCGAACCGTGGGAATGGTGCCAGCCGCGACTTTGCGGTCTTTTCACCTAACCATAAGTCCAACAATGACTTGGTGGCCTTGACTGAACCGCATGGACACTCGCGGGCCCCAGCAGTCTCGTGCCGTGACGAGAAAAAACTCGCCCTAGTGGCACTGCCCTAAACCACGAATCGTGATTGCCGCCCGACAGGCTGGCGCCCGGCGCACTCAGGCGCGCGTGGCCGTCAGCACCACCTGCGGATCGGCAATCGTAAGTCGGGTCACCTTGCCCCCTTCGCGTGCGAAGGCGATCTTCACGCTCGGCACGCCTGAGGGGAAAAACACGAGGTCGCCCACGTGGTTGAGGATGTCGCGGTCGGCCTGCGGGCGCTCGATGCCCAGCAGGTCGTTTCGCACGTCGATCACGAAGTGGTCGCGCGGCCCTGGGCCGAACGTAAACTTGCCGAGTACGGCGTCGCGTTCGGCGGGCGCGAGCGGCTGGGTCTGGGGCCGCACATCGGCGCCTCCCAGCGATTCGAGATAGGCGAGCACCGGGGCTGCCTCTTGGCCGCCAGCCCGGGCGTGCGCCAGCAACGGGATGCCGTGCGGCCCGGGTGTGCGCTGAATCCCCGGACTTGCTGCGACAAACGCCTTCACCACATCGAGCTGGCCAAGCATAGCCGCCGAGAACATGGTGGGCTGGGCGCCGTTGGCAATCAGGAACTGGGCGATCTCACGCCGGCCGGTGTGTGACGCCGCGCCAAGCGCCGTCTCCCAGTCGCCAAAGCCCCAGTCGTGCGCCGCTCGCGCCAGCGCCGGTTGGAGTTCCACCAGCTCGCGCACCCGTTTGAGGTCGCGGTGCGAGACGCCGACGACTTCCTTGGCGAGGGCGGGATTCTGCCTTGGGATCCAGTCGGCGGGCGCAGCGGACGAAGCCGGCGCCTGCGTGCCGGCGAGACTCCACGCCGTGGCGGGCAACGTAGTCCCGACCAGACCGGCCAGGGGCAAGGCGTGAACGAATCGTCGACGGCTCGAAAGCGTCATGGGGCACCTCGGAGAACACAAGATAGTCGTGCGGGCATCGTGCGCCCCGCTCGCCACCGGCGCAAGCTGAATTCAGGGCAGGACGACACGAGGCCGCAAGTGCTGGAAGTAGTCCCTTCATCGAGACACCCCCACATTCATTCGCCCCCCCGCTGTCACTTGATGATCAAGAGCCTGTAGTTGGCCGCGTGCATGAACTGCACGCCGTGCTCCATCAGGATCGCGTTGTCTTCAATCGGGATGCGCAGCTTCTTTCCTCCCCACTCGGCGATCGGCGAGTAGGCGAAGTACTCGAACGAGAACATGTGCTGCAGGTTGAGCGTGAAGGTGCTCTGCAGCGGCTGCCAGGTGGTCATCGACGGCCCGCTGCCATGGCCGGTGTTGCCCACGGGGTGGAAGCCATAGGTGATGTCGGTCTTGGCGTCGGCGTTGGGCTTGTTGAACTCGATCACCCCGTAGCCGGCGGCGGTGAGCGCCGCGTCCATCGCGACCATGGTCGCTTTGGCCGTGCGTCCCGCCTTGATGGCCGGCTTGATGGCATCGCGCGCGGCGACCGCCTTCGTGAATGCCTCCTGGATGCTCTTGGGCGGCACGGTCTCCCCCGGCTTCAGCACGTAGGCCACGCGCTTCACGTCGGTGCCGAAGTTCATGAGCTGCACGCCCCAGTCGATCATGACGACGTCGCCAGGTTGCACGATGCGCGAACTGGACGTGGCCACGATACCCTCGGGGCCGGTGACGTAGACCGACGGCATGTCGAACTCCGAGCCGAGGCCGCGCTCGAGCAGCTCGTCCTGCAACCACCACGCTGCGTCTTCAAGCGTGGTCTTACCTGGCGTGATCACTTCGTTCGAGAGCGCGCGCTCGGCCAGCCCAATCGCGATGTTGGCCGCCTCGCCGGAGGCCACGATTTCGGCGGCGACGCTGCGGGAACGGAATTCGCTCACCAGCCGCTCGGCGCTCACGAAACGCGAGGCATACGGCTCGCCGAGCGTCTTCACGAGATGCTGGTGCATGGTCAGACTGAGTCCGTCGGCGGGCCCGATCTCCTGGGACATGTTGACGCCGATGCGCTTGGGATCGCGCTTGCGCACCACGTCGGCGAGCGACGACGCCGGGCCGAATGAGTCGTAGGCCCCCGACTGCTCGATGAGATAGCCGCTCGGCCCGAGAGCGAGGCGTTCGACCTTGTCGCCGCGCAGGAAGAACACGTAGTAGCCCATGCCGGTGACATAGCCGCGGCCCAGGTCTTCCCAGAGCGGATCGGTGTGGT
>JANORI010000943.1:0-5371 GCA_031415235.1 Acidobacteriota bacterium
GCACACCCACATGCGACCCTGCTTGTACATGTTGTAGGCGCACTGCGGGCAGATCCGGTACTCGCGGCCGTCCTTGTCGACGTAGGTCTTGTCGCCGCTCTTGCTCTTCTCGTCGTTGGCGAACGGATCCTTCTTCTCTTCCGGCTTCTGCTGTTCCTGTTCCTGAGCCGAGGCAGGCGCCACGACCGCCAGGCCGATGGCGGCGGCAAACAGGGCCGAACCACGCAGGAAGTTCCGACGATCGACGTTGGTCTCGAACATGTGCGACTGCTCCTAAAAGACGCTTACGACGTGCCTTCAGAGTTTACGGGAAAATGCGAATGCCGGAACGTAATCAATTGTCATCGGCGACGGGCAGGACGTCGTGTGCAGTCGGGCCGAGCCCCAGGGAGTCCACGCACGATCCAAGCGCGCCGAGCAGCAGCTCCGTGGGGTTCGGCCCGCCATCGGCGCCGCCCACGGCGGCGGCTTCATCGCACTCGACGCGGTGATGGCGCATGTGGATACTCTGGGCGAAGAGGCCTCCGGCCGACTCGACATGCGCCGTAGTCATGACCCGAGCCTACTCCACGCGTCGGGTGCGGGTCAGCCGCGGTTGATCATGAACGACGCCATGTGATGGAAAAACGGCTGCAACACCGCCACCGCGTCGCCGGGTAACGCCGTCTCGACCAGGGCGCGGTCCATGAGCGCCACCCAGCGGTTGCGGGCCGCCATGTCGACCGCAAACGGCATGTGCCGCATACGCAGCCGCGGATGCCCGCGCTGTTCCATGTAGCGCGGCGGGCCGCCGAAGCGCCCCACGAGGAAGTCGCGCAGACGATCCTCGGCGCCGGACAAGTCGTCGGCGGGATACATCGGGCCGATCACGTCGTCGGCCGGCACCTGGGCGTAGAACGCCCGGACGAGGCGGGCGAAACCTTCTTCTCCGATTCGGGCGTAGACGAGGCCTTCGTCAAGCGGGGGCGAGCTCATGACCCGATCATAGCCATAGAATGGACACATCATGAATGACGATGCCCCAAAGAGCGCTCTCGAACTGGCCATGGCCCGCTTGCGTCAGAAGGACACGGCGGCCGGCACCACCGACACGCCGCTCACCGAGTCTCAGAAGGCGGCCATCACCGAGACCCGCCAGATGTACGCCGCGCGCCGGGCTCAGACCGAGATCATGCACCAATCCAGCCTGGCCAGCGCCATCGACGTGGAGTCGCTCGGGCGGCTCAACGAGGAATTCCGCCGCGATACCGACCGGATGGCGCGCGAGTTGGAAGAGAAGATCGCCGCGATCCGGCGGGCGTCAGGCGAGGCGTAGCAGACACGTCTGCAGGTAGCGTGCGTCCGAGTCCGACAGCTCCGTCGGGTAGTCGGGCGGCAATCCGCCCATCGCCACCAGCTGCGCGACGCGACGCACGTGGCTGGCCGCCAGCTGCGCGGCCCCTACGAGCGAGAAGCCGCGCGTGTTGGTAGCCACCCACAACAGGCCGCCGGGTGCGAGCACGCGGCACGCCGTCGTCATCAGATCGGCGTAGTCGCGGCCGATGGCGAACTCGGCGGCGCGAGCCGTCGAGAAGCTCGGCGGATCGATGAGCACGAGGTCGAACTGGTCGCCGCGCGCGGTCGCGGCCTCGAGGTACCGCGCCACGTCGTCGGCCACGGTCTGGTGAGTCTCGGCCGCAAGTCCGTTCAGCGCGAAGTTGTCGCGCGCCCACCCCAACACGCCCTCCGACAGGTCCACGCTCGTCACCGCTGCGGCGCCGCCGCCGGCCGCCGCCACCGAGCGCGCGCCGGTGTAGGCACAAAGATTCAACACGCTCCGGCCCTCGGCGATCGCGGTGATGCGCGCGCGCTCGAGGCGCATGTCGGTGAACAGGCCCACGTTGACGCCGGTGGTCAGGTGCACTTCGAAGCGCCACGGCCCTTCGGACACGACGAGCCGCGCAGGCAGTGCGTCGCCAAGCAGCGTCACGACCCCGGGCCCATCGGCGGCACGTCCGCGCGCCCGGCGCTTCACGACCACGCCCCGCGCGACCCGGCGATCGAGCATGGCCTGTGCCAGCAGGCCGGCCGCCGGCACGAGTGCGTCGCTCAACGCCGACACGACCGCCCACTCGCCGTACACATCGGCCAACACTCCTGGCGTGGAATCGCCGGCGCCGTTGAGCAGACGGTACGCGCTCGGCGGACGCATCAGGCGATAGGCCGCCCGCGTCGCGATCGCGTCGGCGAGGCGATGGTCGGCCCAGCGCGCGTCGAGTGCTTCGAAGGAGTCGGGCGACCTGGCCATCACGCGCCAGCATGCGGCGCCGCGATCGACGATGGCGAGCGCGGGTACTGCCGACGAGGCGGACGACAGCGCCGCGACCTGACCGTCGGCACACTCCGCCGGCGCCGGGAAGAGCAAGAACGGCACTTCGCACGAGCGTTCGAGGCGTTCCATCACGCGCAGGGGCACAAACACCTGCGTCACGCCGCCACCTCCACCGTCCACTGCGCGTCCAGCCAGTCGTGCAGCGCCCGCAGGTCGGCCGGCAGCGGCGACTCGATCGCGACCCGGCGCGAGCCTGACGGATGTGGAATCTCCAGGAACGACGCGTGCAGCGCCAGCCGCATCGACGGCACGTCGGGCGGGAGCGGCGTCAGCGACCGGCCATAGATCGTGTCACCGACCATCGGCGCTGCGGCCGCGCGCAGATGCACGCGCAGCTGGTGGTGGTGGCTCGTATGCGGCTCGGCGATCACGAGCGCGACGACGGCGTCAGCCTGCCGCCACAGGCGCGTGACGGCCACGACGGTGCGGGCCGGCAGTGCACCGGCCTCACCGTCGCGCGCCGGCCGCGACTTGCCTTTGCGCGCCGCGTGTAGCGGCAGATCGATCGCCCCGCCGGCCACGACCGGCACGCCGCGGACAAACGCCGTGTAGCGCCGCTCCACGTCGCGTCGATCGACCGCCATCGAGAGCATCCGGTGCGCGTCGGCAGTGCGCGCGAAGACGACGATGCCCGAGGTGTCGCGGGCCAGCCGGTGCACCACCCACGCGCGTGTGCCGATCTGCGCGGACACGCGGTCGCGCAGGCACGCAGCCGGCAGCTCGCCGGGCGCGGGAATGACCGCGACGCCCCCGGGCTTGTCGACGACAACCATCGCGTCGTCGTCGTAGAGCAGGGTGATGGGTGTCGCCATTAGCGGTCCGTGGTGCCGATGGCGTCGGGGTAGTCGTTCACGGCAGAAGGGGCATCGGCGTATCATCCCTCGAAAACCTCCTGGCTGAATTGTGGAACGCAACTTGAAGGCGGTTGACGGGAGAGGTGCAGATGGTCCATTTGCGAGGACATCAGGGACAGGGGCTGGGGGCACGGGACTGGGTGCCAGGGCGTGCCGGCCTCAGGCTGTTCGCTGCGCTCGCGGTCTTCATGCTCATCGCCGCGTCGGCGCCGGCGCAGCCGGCGATCGGATTCCAGGGCGGATTCGCGGTCGACCCCGAGCAGGTCTTCGGCGGCGTGTTCTTCCAAACCGGCGACATCGGTCGTGGGATTCGCCTTCGGCCGGGCATCGACGGCGCGACCGGCGACGGACTGCGCATCGCCAACATCAGCGTGGACATGGTCTACGGCTATCCGCTCGGCGCCAACGGCTGGACATTTCTGGCCGGCGGCGGCCCGTCGGTGGTACTCACTCGGGTGGCAGGCTTCGACGGGCGCGACATCGGCGTGGGCTTCCACTCCATCGTCGGCTTCGGCCACGACAGCGGCTTCTTCACGGAGGTGCGCCTGGGCAGTGGACGCACGCAGTTGTTGAAGGTCGGGGTCGGCTGGGCCATCACGCTCGACTGAGGCCACTGGGCACTGGCCGTGGTCCAGCCCGTCGGCGGCCATGCGATACTCGCGGCCGACGCCCATGGCCGACCTGACTCGCACGCGCACCATCACATGGGCCGATCCGGCCGACACGTCGTGGCGCGTCCCGACTGAGCACGGGCTCGACGTGCTGCGCCGCGTGGTGTCGGGCGAACTACCCAACTCGCCGATGGCGCAGCTGATGGACCTGACGCTGACCGAAGTCGCCGAGGGCTTCGCGGTGTTCACCGCCACGCCGGCCGAATTCCACTACAACCCCGCGGGCGTCGCACACGGCGGCTTCGCCGCGACGCTGCTCGACTCGGCCATGGGCTGCGCGGTCTATGCCACGGTGCAGCCAGGCACGCACTACACCACCGTCGAGTTGAAGGTGAACCTGATGAAGGCGATCACGGAGAAGACCGGCGTCGTGCGGGGTATCGGCCGCGTGCTGCACCGGGGACGCCGCACGGCCGTGGCTGAGGGCCGGCTCGAAGACGCCGCAGGCGCGCTGCTGGCGCACGCCACCACGACCTGCCTCATCTACACGCCGTAAGGATCGCGGCGCCGAGAGCGGCCTACGACTTCTCCGTCGCGCGCACACCGGGCCTGCCGCCCACCAGTGGCCGCACGATCCAACCGGCCAGCACGACCAGCACAGCCAGCATCGCCCACCGCAGCAGCGCCGCCACGAACGCCGTGTCGAGGTCGGGCCACTGGGGGTCGAAACGCGCGAGCACGCTCCAGCGCTCGGTCAACCAATGCCAGGCGGTGTGGGCGACAAACGCCGACAGCACTATTGTGCCGACGCGCTCGGCCATGAACCGCCCGAAGACCAGTGCCAGGACCGGCACCAGCACGAGCAGGACCAGCAGCTGCCCCAGTTCCACGCCCAGGTTGAACGCCAGGAGCGAGGTGAGCAGGTGGCTGCCGGCAAACTGCAGCGACTCGCGCAGCGCGAACGAGAACCCAAATCCGTGTACGAGGCCGAAGCCGAAGGTCACCAGCCAGCGCCGCTCGAGGTGCGCACCGGTGATGTTCTCGATGGCCATGTAGACAATCGAGGCGGCAATCAGCGTCTCGATGAGGGGCGGGAACCAGAGCGCCGTGGGCGCCATGTCGAAGGCCGACGCGATGAGCGTGATCGAGTGCGCCACCGTAAAGGCCGTCACCACGGCCACGAGCGGGCGCAGCCGCCGGAACGGGATCACCAGGCACAACAAGAACAGCAGGTGGTCGATGCCGTCGAGGATGTGGAAGAAACCGTCGCGCGTGAAACGCAGCGCCGCCTGATGCCAGCGCGGATCGAGCTGTACGAGGCCGGCATCGCCGTGCACGTCGAACGCGCGCTCGGGACTGCCGGGCATGAGCAGCCGCATCACCACGTTGACCTGCACGCCGAGCCGCGTGAGCCCTGGCAGTACCGCAACGCGAGAGCGGTCGGACTGGATTGGGTACTCGAACCGTACGTCGAGCAGGCCGTCCTGCCAGTACAGATCGGTGTCGTTGGGCAACGACGGTCCGGCCAGGCTGGC
>JANORI010000944.1:0-7769 GCA_031415235.1 Acidobacteriota bacterium
CCTCGCCCGAGGTCGCGATCGCGCGCAGTCCGTCGCGCAGCCACTGCACCGCCGCCCCGGCGATGAACACCGAACCCTCGAGCGCATAGGTCGTGCGTCCATCGAGGCGCCAGGCAATCGTCGTGAGCAGTCCCTTGGTCGACGCGACGGGCTGGTCACCGGTGTTGAGCAGCATGAAACAGCCCGTGCCGTACGTGTTCTTGGCGGTGCCCGCCTCGAAACAGGCCTGCCCGAAGAGTGCGGCCTGCTGATCGCCGGCCGCGCCGGCAATGGGGATCGCCGCGCCGAAGTGTTCCGGCCGCGTGTGCCCATAGACTTCGCTGCTGCCGCGTACCTCTGGCAGCATCAGTCGGGGCACGTCGAAGAGCGCGAGCAGCTCGTCGTCCCAGCGCCGCTCGTGGATGTTGTAGAGCAACGTGCGGCTGGCGTTGCTTTCGTCGGTGACGTGCGCCGCGCCACCGGTCAGCCGCCAGATGAGGAACGTGTCGATGGTGCCAAAGAGCACCTCACCCTTCGCGGCCCTCGCGCGCAGGCCATCGGTCGTGTCGAGCAGGTGCTTGATCTTCGACGCCGAGAAGTACGCGTCGAGTACCAGGCCGGTCTTCGCGCGCACGCCCGGTTCGTGACCCGCAGCCTTCAGTCGATCGCACTGGCCGGCGGTGACGCGGCTCTGCCACACGATGGCGTTGGCCACGGGCACGCCGGTGGCCTTGTCCCACAGCACGGTCGTCTCGCGCTGGTTGGTCACGCCAATCGCGGCGATGTCGGCGGCGGTCGCGCCCGCCCGGGCCATGGCCTCCCGCGCCGTCTGCAGCTGCGAGGCCCAGATCGCCTCGGGATCGTGTTCGACGTGACCGGGCTGCGGGAAGATCTGTGGGAACTCCTGCTGCGCCGAGGCCACGGCCCGTCCGCCGCGGTCGAAGACGATGGCGCGGCTCGACGTGGTGCCCTGGTCGAGTGCCAGCACGTAGCGGCTCATCGCGGGCTCCCGGCGCCGTGCAGGCGCGTGATGCACAGGTCGTAGACGAAGCCACCCAGGATCGCGCCAATGACGGGCCCGGCAATCGGCACCCACCACCAGCCTCCGCTGGCCGTGAACACGCCGCCGCCCCATCCCGCCATGGCCGTGAACAGCCGTGGACCGAAGTCGCGCGCGGGGTTGATGGCATAGCCGGCGTTGAAGCCGAAGGCCACGCCGATGGCCACCACGAGCAAGCCCACGAGCACCGGTCCGGTCCAGCTCGGCGCCGCCACGTTGCGCGCGTCGCCAATGGCGAACACGCCGATCACGAGCAGCGCCGTGCCCACGATCTGGTCGATGAGACCTCCGGTGAGTGACAGAAACGGCTGCGGGTAGGTCGCGAAAATCCCGGCGGTGCCGGTGTCGCCGGCAATCTGCCTGAGCCCGCCGTCGAAGGCCGCGAACGCCTCGTGGTAGGTCAGGAAGACCAGGCCCGCGCCGGCCATGGCACCGACGAGCTGCGCCACGACATACGGCGCGACTTTGCCCCACGGCAGCCCACGGTGCACGGCCAGGGCCACGGTCACCGCCGGATTCAAATGCGCGCCCGACACGCCGCCGGCGACGAGCACGCCCAGCATCACGCCCAGACCCCAGCCCAGGTTGATGGAGAGATACGCGCCGTTGGCATTGTGGCTGAGGACGACCTGGGCCACGACACCCACGCCGAATGCGATCAGCACGAGCGTGCCCAGAAACTCTGCCGCGACTTCCCGTATGAGTTCACGTGTCATAGCCGCGCATTATGTCAGCGCGCGCCGCCGCGGGAAAGACTGTTCCACTCGACGGCACGAGCGTGCGCGCACGATACACTTGTGACCGATGCTGGGAGGACTCGTGGAGGCCGTGCGCTCGTGGGCCGACAGCGCAGGCGCGGCGGGGGTCTTCATCGTCGCGGTGCTCGACTCGAGCGCGCTGGCACTGCCCAACGCCACCGACGTCCTCATCATGTACCTCACGGTCCAGAGGCCTTCGCTGTGGTGGTACTACGCGCTCGTCGCGACTGTCGGCGCCGTCCTGGGCTCGCTTCCCCTCTACGTGCTGGCACAGCGCGGTGGTGAGGCCTTGCTGGCCCGCCGGCTGGCGGGACCGCGGGCGGCCACCGCCGTGGCGTGGTACCGGCGTAGCGCCTTCACGGCGATCGCTGTGGCATCCTTCACTCCGCCGCCGATGCCGCTCAAGCCGTTCGTGCTCCTGGCCGGCGCCACGGGCCTCGGGCCGTGGCGCGTCGCGGCGGCCATCACCGCCGGGCGCGGCGGACGGCATGCCATCGAGACGCTGCTCGCGATGCGGTATCGGACCCAGGCGACGCTGGCCGTCGAGCAGTATGGCGCCACCGGCACCATCGTCCTGATGGGCGTCATCGCCGCCGTGGTACTTGTGGCTTACCTCTGGCATCTGCGCGGACAGACGGCATGACGGTGCAGTGCCCCGATGCTGGACCTCGGTGATGGGTGGCGAGACCGTGACTGACTCCGCCGTCATCACCAGCGTCGACCTGCGCGTCGTACGCACCGGCGGCGCTCCGTCCGATACCGTCGAGCGGCTGTGGCCGCTCATGGCGGTCCACGAGCGCACGCGCTGCCTGCGGTTCGTGCGCGACGAGGACCGTCGGACCTTTGCGATCACGCGCGCTCTGGTGCGGCGCACGCTGTCGCGGTACGGACCGACGCTGCCGGAGGCGTGGCGCTTCGTCACCAACCAACACGAGTGCCCGTTTGTCGAGCCTGCGCAAGCAGGCACGCCACCGCTGCACTTCAACGTGTCGCACACGCGCGGGCTCGTCGCCCTGGCCGTGACACGCGGCCATCGGCTCGGTGTAGACGTGGAGCAGGTCACCAGGGGGGTCATGGACGGCGTGGCGGACCGCCACTTTGCCGCGGCCGAAGTCCGCGACCTGCGCGCACTCCCCGCCGCCGACCAGGCCACGGCGTTTTTCGAGTACTGGACACTGAAGGAGGCCTACATCAAGGCGCGCGGCATGGGCCTCGCGTTGCCGCTCCACGCCTTCGCGTTCGGCCTGCGGCCCCCGCTGGCGCCGACGATCACGTTTGCCGAACGCTTCGACGACGTCGCGGAACGCTGGCAGTTCTGGCAGGCGTGGCCGACCCCCGACCACCGCTTGTCATTGGCGATCGAGCGTGAAGGCAACGACCTGCCGATCGCGCTCGACGACGTGTCGCTCGACACGCTGCTCCCCTGACCGGCGCTGACCGGATCTGGTCTGCCGTGACACTCTGGGCGATCAGCGACCTGCACGTGGGCTTCGAGGCCAACCGCCATGCGGTGGAGGCCCTGCCCGAATACCCCGGCGACTGGCTGATTCTCGGCGGCGACACGGGCGACACGTCCGCGCAGCTGCAACTCGTGCTCGACGTCGTCACGGCGAAATTCGCACAGGTGCTCTGGGTGCCGGGCAATCACGACCTGTGGACGCCACGGCAATGGCCCGACACGACGCGCGGCGTGGCGCACTACGAGCGCCTCGTAGACCAGTGCCGGAAGGCCGGCGTGTTGACGCCCGACGATCCGTTTGTCGAATGGCCCGGCGAGCGGCGGGCCGTCATCGCGCCCTGCTTCACGCTCTACGACTACTCGTTCGCGCCGGCCGGCATGTCTCCGGGCGATGCGGTCATGTGGGCAGCCGCCGACAACCTGCGTTGCGCCGATGAGGTTCTGCTCGCGCCGTCGCCGTTTGCCACCCGCGTCGCCTGGTGCGCTGCGCGCGTTGCCTACACCGAGGCGCGGCTCGCCGCTGTGCCGCCAGGCCGCCCCATCGTGCTCGTGAACCACTTCCCGCTGCGGCCCGACCTGGCCGTGCTGCCGCGCATCCCACGATTCACGATCTGGTGCGGCACGACGCGAACCGCCGATTGGCACACGCGGTTCCCCATCGAGGTCGTCGTGTCGGGGCACCTCCACATGCGCAGCACCAGATGGCGCGACGGCGTACGCTTTGAAGAAGTGTCCCTCGGCTATCCGGCGCAGTGGCAACAGGCGAAGGGCGCGGCGGCCTACCTGCGGCAGATCCTGCCGGCGCCACCACCAGACGCGGCCGGCTGGGGCGAGGATCGCACGGTCGTCCGCCACTACTGAGCGTCGCGGCGACCCGGCGACAGCCGCTACAATGTGCAGCATGCGCACTATTCGCCTGCTCTCCGCTCTCCTGCTATTCGCCACGCCGGCGCTGGCCCAAACAACGGCCTTCGCCCGGCCTGAGCTGCTCATCGACACGACCTGGCTCGCTGCCAATCTCGCCGCGCCCAACGTACGCGTTGTGGACATGCGGCCGCGCGGCTACGCCGAGGGGCACATTCCTGGCGCCGTATGGCTCGACAACAACGACATCCGCAATCCCAAGGCGCCTCCCACTTTCCTGCCCACGCCCCAGGAGTTCGCGGCGCTGATGGGACGCCTCGGGATCTCGAACACCACCCGCGTCATCGCCTACGACGAGCGGGGCGGCCTCTACGCCGCGCGCCTCTGGTGGATCCTCAACTACCACGGCCACACCAACGTGGCCCTGCTGAACGGCGGCTGGGCCAAGTGGTCGGTTGACGAGCTCGCGACCAACGCGGACCTGCCGGCGCCGACCCCGGCGACCTTCACCGTGAAGAAGGGCACCGTGGGCGTCGCCACCGCCGACGACGTGAAGGCGGCCATCAACGCCGTGGGCACGAAGCTCATCGACGCGCGCACGCAGGGCGAGATCGACGGCAAGGATCTGCGCGGCATCAAGCGCGGCGGCTTCATCGAGTCGTCGATTCCGGTCTACTGGGAGGACACGCTCGACCCGACGGTGCGCACCTTCAAGTCACCGGCCGAGATCGAGAAGGTCTGGCGCAGCAAGGGCGTGACGGCCGCCGACAACGTGCTCGTCTACTGCCAGGTGGGCATGCGCGCCAGCCACGACCTCTTTACGCTGGCGCTGCTCGGCCACGACCTGACCAAGCTGCGCAACTACTACGGCGCGTGGGAAGAGTGGGGCAACCGCGACGATACGCCCATCAAGAACAGGGACTAGGTCCTCGGGGCTCGGGGCTCGGGGCTCGCCAAGAACGGCGTTGCACTGTGCCACCGCAGATCACCACATCGCGAGATCATCAGACGCGCGCGCGCGATCACCAGATCACCACATCACACGATCACGAGGTCTCATGCCTCCTCTAATCTCTCGCTTCCTGGCCGGGCTGGCGACGCCGCGGCTGTTTCTCGTGGCCGCGACGCTGTTCGGGCTCGATGTGCTGATTCCCGACTTCATCCCGTTCGTGGACGAAGCGCTGCTGCTCATCGTCACGTTGATCTTCGCGCGGCGGAAGACGCGACCGTAGCTGCGATCATCGACCGATCGAGAACGACATCTCAATCGTGATGCTGCGGCGCACGGCACAGCCGTCAACCACCGGCGCAGCGAAGCGCCACAGCCCGGCGGCACCCGTTGCCGCCGCCACCAGGTTCGCGTCTTCCACGCCGCCGGCCCAGGACAGTCCGGTGAGCGTGCCGTGCTCGGTCACTTCGCCCCGAAGCCGCACGGCGCCGCCCACCCGACGGATGAACTCGGTGGACGGATAGCTCGGCTTGACTTGGTGCTTCACGCGCGGCATCGCGCCCTCGGCGCGGCTGACCGTGAGCGGCGCCGGACCACACTTGGTGGCCCGGCCGCCGGCCAGTGGACGGTCATGCCGGGCGCGCTCCTCGGCATCGGCGGCAATGGGCGTGCGTGTCACCCCAAGGCGATCGGCAATCCCCGCGGCGAAGAACTCCGCCAGAGCCGCGTAGCCAAACATCGTGGACGTGCCGAGCACCTTGCCGGCACGGTAGGGTACGAAGGCCGTCGTGGTCTCGAGCACCGCACCCACCGCGAATCGCACTGGCTCGAAGCCCGGCGCAACATGCACGTAGAGCGTCACGGCCGCCGGTGTGTGGATTGCCCTGAGGCCCAGGGTCGCGCCGTCGGGCCAGCGTACGTCGTAGGCAAAGCGCCGGGTCACCAGCAAGCCGGCGGCCGCGTCGTCCCGATCGAACCGGAAGCCGTGGGCGCGAAGGGTCGCGCGCGCGACGGCAAACACCTCCGGCCCGGGGCGGTCGATCAGCCACTCTCCAGGCAACACGTCTGCCTGTGGACGCTCCGAGACGTCTTGCCGCAAAGCGGGGTCGGTGCGGACGCTGTGAGCGGAGATGGCCGGCCGCACGGGCCCGACAGCCAGCAGCGCCGCCAGTAGATTGGTCAGCAGTGACACGCTCCCATCATGCGCCCGGAGGAGGACGCCAGATTGTAGCCTTGACTGTACCGGTCCGGTCCCCTACATTCGACCGATGCCTGGGAGGCATCTGCATGCGTAATCGCCGTCCGTTCGCGCCCCTCGTCGCGCTGCTCGTCACGACCCTCACGCTCACGCTGAGCGCGGGCAACGCTCCCTACCGCGCGGCTGGCGGCATGGTGGTGTCGCAGAGCGACATCGCGTCCGAGGTCGGCTGGCAGGTCATCAAGAGCGGCGGCAATGCCGTCGACGGCGCCATCGCCACGGCGTTCGCCCTCGCCGTCACGCACCCCACCGCCGGCAACATCGGCGGCGGCGGCTTCATCGTGTTCCGCGCGGCCGACGGCGCCGCCACCACCTTCGACTTCCGCGAGATGGCACCGGCCGGCTCGAACCCCACGATGTGGATGAAAGACGGCAAGTACGACTTCGACATCCATCACAACAGCCATCGCTCGGTCGGCGTGCCCGGCACCGTGGCCGGCCTGCATCTGGCCTGGCAGAAGCTCGGCAGCAAGCCCTGGAAGGATCTGGTGCTGCCCGCCGTGGCGCTGGCGCGTGACGGCTTCGAGGCGAGTGACGGCCTGGCGCGTTCGCTGGCGCGGATGCTGGTCGAACCCGACGACTTCAAGAAGTACCCCGCGTCGGTCGCGCAGTTCTCGAAGAACGGCGAGCCCTACAAGGCGGGTGACACGCTGAAGCAGGCCGATCTCGCCCGCACGCTGCAGCGCATCGCCGACCGCGGCCCGGCCGGCTTCTACGAAGGCGAAACCGCCGAGCTCATCGAGAAAGAGATGAAGGCCAACGGCGGCCTCATCACGCGCGCCGACCTGAAGAACTACCAGGCCAAGGAGCGCGTGCCGGTCAAGGGCACCTACCGCGGCTACGAAGTGATCGGCATGCCGCCGCCCAGCTCGGGCGGCATCGCGGTGATCGAGATGCTCAACGTGCTCGAGGGCTACGACCTCAAGGCCAACGGCTACGGCGCCGCGCAGAACCTGCATCTCGTGGCCGAGTCGATGCGGCGGGCGTTCGCCGATCGCGCGCAGCACATCGCCGACCCTGATTTCGTCGCTGGCATCCCCGTGACGCAGCTCCTCTCGAAGGACTACGCCACGCAGGTGCGCAAGACCATCAATCCGAACAAGGCGTCGGTGTCGTCGCCGACCACGTTCACGTGGCCGACCGAATCCCAGGAGACGACGCATCTCTCGGTGGTCGATGCCAAGCGCAACGCGGTGTCGATGACCTACACGCTCGAATACGGCTACGGCTCGCGCATCGTCGTCCCAGGCGCCGGCTTCCTGCTCAACAACGAGCTCGGCGACTTCAACTCCGCGCCAGAAATGACCGACGACCGCGGCAACATCGGCACCAAGCCGAACCTGGCCATGCCGGGCAAGCGGCCCCTGTCGAGCATGTCACCGACCATCCTGGCCAAGGACGGCAAGCTGTTCATGGTCACCGGCTCGCCCGGCGGGCGTACC
>JANORI010000945.1:0-4442 GCA_031415235.1 Acidobacteriota bacterium
CCTCGGTGGACGGGGCCTTCACCGCCTACTGGGCCGCCACGTCCGTCGCCGACGCCACCAAGGCCACGGCCGCAGTCGTGTCGTCAGGGGTGAGCTTCGACGATGCCTACGCCCGTTTGCGCGCGGGTCGTACTTATCACACCAACGTGCCCCGGGGCGTACAGAAGCTCACACGTCACTCGGACACGGGCGACTTCCCCTACACGGTCGACGTGCCGCCGACCTACGACCCTGCCGTGAAGTATCAGGTGCGCGTGCAGCTGCACGGCGGCGTGATGCGCCCCGACCCCGCATCGCGCGGCGATGGCTCCATTGGCGCCCTGGCAGGCGCCGAACAGATCTACATCCTGCCGCAGTCGTGGGCCGAGGCGCAGTGGTGGGCGCCGCCGCAGGACGACAACGTGCCGGCGATTCTCGACAGCGTGAAGCGCACTTACAACGTGGACGAGAACCGCGTCGTCATGTCGGGCGTGTCCGACGGCGGCACGGCGGCCTTCTACTTCGCCATGCGCGACGCCACCTCCTACGCCAGCTTCCTGCCGATGAACGGCCACATGCTCGTGCTCGCCAATCGCGACCTGGGACTGCGTGGTGCGCTCTTTCCCCAGAACCTCATCAACAAGCCATTCTTCATCGTGAACGGCGGCAAGGATCGGCTCTATCCAGCCGCCAGCGTCGAGCCGTTGCTGACCCACTTCAAAGACGGCGGACTCGACCTGGTCTACGAGCCACAGCCCGAGGCCGGCCACAACACCGTGTGGTGGCCCGAGGTGAAGGAACCGTTCGAGGCCTTCGTGCGCGAGCATCCGCGGGCGCCGCACCCGGCCAGGCTCACCTGGCAGACCGACAACACGACGACGCGCAACCGCGCCCACTGGCTGGTCATCGCTCGGCTCGGCCATGCGCGTCCAGGCGAAGAGCTGCCCGACATCAACGAGATCCGCACGGGCGAGGAGCCGAATTTCGGCGTCAGGTCCATCGGCATGCGCGTCACTTCAGTGCTGCGAGGATCGAACGCCGAGGCGTTCGGCTTTCTGCCGACCGACCCCGTGGCCAGCATCAACGGGCGCGATCTGCCGCTCGGGCTCGAGCTCACCGAGTTCATGGGCCTCTATCAGCCTGGTGACGCGCTGCACTTCGTCGTGGAACGCGGGCGCGACACCGTGGACCTGAAGGGCGTCTACCAACCCACGGTGATGCCGCGCGTGCGACAGCTCTTCGCCACGGGCTTGCCCACGGGCCGGGTCGACCTGGTGCGCGACGGCAACACAGTGCGGGCCTCCGCGCGCGGCGTGGGCGCGTTCACGCTGCTGCTCTCACCCGACGTCTTCGACTTCAGCCGCCCGATCACGGTCGTGGTCGACGGCAAGACGGTGTTCGGTGGGATGGCGCAGAAGAGCGTCGAGACGCTGATGCGGTGGGCGGCGCGCGACAACGACCGTACGATGCTCTATGGCGCCGAGGTGCACGTGACGCTCACGCCCTGAGCACGGCTCGCGCCTCGTAGCGGCCGCCTACTTCTTGATCTCGGCCTTCTCGAGGATGGCGTCGTACGCGTAGCCCGCACCGACATCCTTGCCGGTCGCGAGCATGCCGGACACGGTCACGACGTCGCCCACCTCGACCTGCGCGCTGCTCGTGACGACGAGATCGTGCGTGCCGGCGGCGACGACGCCGCTGCCATCCTGCAGGTGATACCAGTTGGTGCCCATGATCTCGTAGTTGGCTTTCACCACCTGGCCGCGCAGCACCACCGACGTGCCCGAGAGCGTCGCGCGTCTCGCCCACACGTCAGCAATCGTCACGCCGCCTGGCGCGGGGGCCACGGGCGCAATGAGCCGCGGCGCAACCGGTGCCTCGACGGTGTCGCGGGTGTCGGCACCGCCGTGGCTGCCCATCATGGCCGGCGCGCTGGCAGCGGCAGGCGCCGCCAGCGTCTCACCGTTTCTGGCCACCTGGCTCACGAAGTAGATCAGCGCGAACTCGCGGTTCAGCGTGCGGCTGCGGAAGTGCTCCATTGGCATGTTGACGGCCGCCGTCACCTGGTCGCCCACGGCGAGTGCGAACTCGTTGCCGGCAATCCACGCGTCGGCGCCTGTGGCCGTGAGGCGCGCGTAGGTATAGCCGCCGGAGTTCATGGTCTCGGCAACGACACCCGATACCGTGCCGGTCTCCCCTCCCGCGATGGCTCCAGACGAGGGACCGGGCGCTGCGCCTCCAGTCGAGGACGGCGCGGACGGCGCGGCGGCGGCGGTCGCAGCCGGCGCCGGCGCGGGCGCGGGCTGAGGAGTGCCGCAGGCGGCAGCCACAAGCACCAGTGCCGCGGGCGCGCATCGATTCCAGATGGTGTCACTCCCACACGACGCGAGGCGAGCGTCGATTCCTGGCCAGGCGCGCCCGCCCGGCGAGCGTCAGGCGGGCTTCACGCCCATCTCGCGCACGAAGCGGTAATGCGACCGCAGGGCGCTTGTCAGCGTGAGGTTCTCGCGGCACGGCACGCCGTGCTCGCCGCACACTTCGCGCACGACCCGCTCAATCGCCGGGTAGTGCACGTGGGCCACGCGCGGGAATAGATGATGTTCGCGCTGGTGGTTCAGGCCACCGAGCAGGAACGTGGCGAGCCGGCTGCCGGTGGCGAAGTTTGCGGTCGTGGCAATCTGGTGCACGACCCACTCGGGCCGGTGGTCGAGGTCGCCGGCCACAGGATGCTCCACGACATCGACGGTGTGCGCCAGCTGGAACACGACGCTGAAGATGAGGCCCATCCCCATCGACACGAGCACATAGACGCCGAGCACGTGGCCCACCGTGTGGCGGGTCAGCGGAATCACGAACGCCACGGTCAGGAAGAACGCCTTGCCGGCCAGCAGCCACGCCATGTCCGCGCCCTTGGGGTAGCCGGCCGTCAGGCCATCGTTCTTGCCGAGGGCGAGCCGCTGCAGGTCGCTGTAGAGATACCGCAGGTGCACGAAGGTGTAGAGCCCCCACAGGTACACGTGCTGATAGCGATGCCACCAGAACCACGGCTGGTCTGCACTGAGGCGCGCCATCGGGCCAAGGTGGATGTCGGCATCCTCGCCCGGGATGTTCGTGTACACGTGATGGTTGTGATTGTGCTTGTCCTTCCAGAAGTAGGAACTCGCCCCAATCAGATCCAGCGTGAACCCGGCAAGACGGTTGACCCACGCGCGGCGGGAGAACGTGCCGTGATTCCCGTCGTGCTGGATGTTGAAGCCGATGCCGACGAGCGTCAGCGACAGCAGCGTGCCCGAGAGCAGCACCGCCAACGGCGTCTGGGCCTGGAAGACCAGCACCCAGTACGACCAGACCGACGCGCCGATAAGCGCGGCGGCCTTGGCATACATCAACGGACTATCGACGGTCCGGCGGTCACCAATGAACGATTGGACCCGGCGGTCGAGCACGACCTTCAAGACGGCGGGGGAGGCAAACGTCGGTTTTGGTTGAGTCAGAATGCTGGAATCTTACCGCGTGGATGCCCCTCTGGGATGTACAACTTCGGTAATTGTCTCGACCCGGGGCAGTCGCGGAGAAGACTAGGGGTATCCGGACCGGCAGAAGGTCCCTGCGCGCCATGGCACGAGCCGTCTTGCGCCGCGAACATGGGCGGCCTGATACTCATCCGGCAATGCGACTCGCGGAGTTTTCGTTCGTCATGGCCGGAATCGTGGCCGTGCGTAGATAGCCGCTGGCGCTGACGCACGTCCGCCCCCCCGCACCGACGGAGCGTACGCATCTGCGGTCGTGCGATAGACTTCCGGCCATGCGTCTCCGAGTGCTCGCCCTTGTCCTGGTCGCGGCCTCCGCGGCCGGCGTCACCGCCCGCCAGCAGCCACCCGCCGTCGACCCGCCGAATCCCGTCCGCGGGGCGTACACCAAATACGAACACATGATCCCCATGCGCGACGGCGTGAGGCTCTTCACGTCGGTGTACGTGCCGAAGACCTGCGCCGCGCCGCAACCGCTGATCATGCAGCGCACGCCTTACTCGGTCGGGCCCTACGGCATCGACAACTACCGCACGACGATTGGCCCGTCCGACCACTTCCTGAAGGAAGGCGTCATCGCCGTCTACCAGGACGTGCGCGGCCGGTACTTGTCGGAAGGCGACTGGGTGGAGGTGCGTCCCCACAACCCGAAGAAGACGGCCAAAGACATCGACGAGAGCAGCGACACCTACGACACCATCGACTGGCTCGTGACGCACGTGCCGTGCAACAACGGCCGCGTCGGCATGTGGGGCATCTCGTATCCCAGCTTCTACGTCAGCGCCGGCATGATCGACGCGCACCCGGCGCTCGAGGCCGTGTCGCCGCAGGCGCCCGTGACCGACTATTTCCTGGGCGACGACTCGTTTCACAACGGCGCGTTCATGCTGGCCGCCAACTTCGGCTTCTACACGAACTTCCCCGTGCGGCCGC
>JANORI010000946.1:0-7899 GCA_031415235.1 Acidobacteriota bacterium
GTCCGGGAACGAGAGCCGGCGCCAGAATTCGTATCCAAAGCTCGGATCGAGTGCGTTCAGAACCAAAGCCAAGAGATTCCCGTGCGTCGCCAACACTACCGGCGACCCGACATGACGGGCCACGACGTCTCGCACAACCGCGAGCCCGCGAACCTGAGCCTGGACGTTCGACTCGCCCCCACGGGGCGACTCGTTTGGATCGTTCCACGCCTGTTGAACAAAGCTATCGAACTCGTCCAACGACACGGCCGGAAGCTCGCGCTCTCGAAGGTCTCGCACCACCTCTAGATGGAGACCAAGACGACTCGCCAGCGGTTGCACCGTCTCGATCGACCTTCGGGACGGACTCGTGTAAAGAGCTGCAATGGGCTGGGTCTCCAGTCGGGCCGCCAACGACTGTGCCGCATCGACGCCGGCGCTCGATAGAGGGCGTTCGTCGTCGTCGCGCCAATCGGCATGCGCGTGGCGAATCAGGTAGACCGTTGTTCCCGCCCCCATCGCGTTGTCAGGCTGCCTAACGATCGCGGCTCACCGGCGGCCGCTCCCTGTTCTTGTCTCGCGGCCGTCCGGTGCAGCCGCTTGTTAGCCGGCCTTATGGATGCCGAGCCGACACATATCTCAGTACGGAAGAGGCTCGCGCTGTACACTCCGTACCTCAGCAAATAGGCATTGACGACAACCAGCCCCACGGCGTAGCAGATCGCGCCGATGCCGAGCAACAGCTTGCCGCCCAGCTCGACCCAAGTGGCGAACTCCTCTCGGCTGATGCCGACGATGTCTTGCACGATGTTCCGGTCCACTTGTGCCCCTTCAATACCTTGATTGGTCCGGCTAACGAAGAAGGTTTGATCCGCACGGCCACGACGCGCGAACGTGGCCGGTTGCCGGTCCGTGCGGATAAACCTTGTTGAACTGACCCGGGGTGGCAGCCCCGCGTCAAGCTATGGGGATTGTATGGTGGACGAAGCCGCAGCGTGGGGCTTTGTGTGAGACGTCGGGCGAGTGAGCGCGGGATCGGCCGGGACGACATTCGCGGCGTGAACGGACACGCGGGGGTCCGTGGCCTGGGCGGGGGCGGGCCGCCGGCCGTCAAGACACACCACGACCCGGGCCTGGTTCAGCCGGGCCGCCGGGGACGCGAGATGAGTGGTGATGGTCATGGTGGTGTCAGGACGTGTCGGGTGTACCGGACGCGAGAGGCCGGGCGCGCGCAGGTCCGAGCGGGCGGAGGATCTCCACGACCTGCCAAGGCCCGTGACGGCAGTTGCACAGAGGGTGTGATCGGACTCGGCCGAAGGCGCGTGATCGGCGGCCGCGGGCGTGGGCGCGCCGAGCAGGTGCCGGGCGCGGCGGATCGCCGCGCGCCGCTGCCGGTTGGCCCGCAGGCCGACGTGGCGGATCCGCACGAACCCCCGCGGGAGCACGTGGCGCAGGAACCGGCGCAGGAACTCGTCGACGTCGAGGGCCATGATCTTCGTGTGGCCGCGATCCGCGTAGTCCTTCCACCGAAACTGGACGACGCCGTCGACGAGGCTGACGAGGCGCGCGTTCGAGATCGCGATGCGGTGCGTGTCGCGCCCGAGGGACTGGAGCACCTGCGCGGGCCCACCACACGGGCGCTTCGCATAGACGACCCAGGGCGTCGCCCGGAGCTGCGAGACCAGCGCCGCGCACCGGGCCGCGTCCGCCAGCGGCGTCGTGCCGGCGGCGAAGGTGAGCTGGCCCTCGGTGCAGGCGCGTTGCAACCCCGCGAGATACTTCGTGCGGAAGACGACCGAGAGTACCTCGGCCACACGCACGTGGAAACCACGATGATCTACACCCACGTGGTCAAGGAGTTCCGCAACCCTCCGCGGAGCCCGCTCGACATGATCGACGCCCGCGCCCCGCCGTAGCCGCCTACACGGCCGGCACGAGTGGTGGCAGCGGCGGCACGATCGGCCGGCTCAGCACCAGCACGGTAAGGTCGTCGGCGAGTCGCTCGCCGTGACGGTGGTGGTCCACGGCGCTGAATACTGCCCGGCTCAGCACCGCGGCGGCCACGCCCGGCGTGGCCCGCACCGCGGCCTCGAGGCCCATTTCCTCGAACATCAGACCGGCCGGCGACTCGGACTCGGTGATGCCGTCGCTGTACATCACGAGCGCATCGCCGGGTTCCAGCCGGGCGTGGCCCGATTCGTAGGTGGACTCTTCGAACATGGCTAGCGCGATGCCGCCGGTGGACAACCGCTCCAGGCTGCCGCCCGCGCGCAAGAGCAGCGGCGGGGTCTGTCCAGCGTTCACGAACTCCAGCTCGCCGGTGAGCGGGTCGAACAGCCCGAGAAACAGGGTGATGAACCGCGACGGCGGGGCGTGCTTCGACACCTGAATGTTGAGCCGGCGCGCCAGCTCCGACAGCGACATCGGTTCGTCGACCAGCGTGCGCAGCATGGCCAGGAACAGCGCCATCAGTAGCGCGGCCGGGCTGGCCTTGCCGGCCACGTCGCCGAGCGCCACGATGACGCGGCCATCCGGCCGCGGCAGGATGTCGTAGAAGTCGCCGCCGACGGTGTTGGCCGGCCGGGTCAGACCGCTGGCCTCGACCCCCGGTGCCGACCAGGTGCCATCGGGCAGCATCGCCAGCTGGATCTCGCGGGCCACTTCCAGATCGCGCTTGAGCGACAGCCGGTCGAACACCTCGAGCAGCACCAGAAAGTTCATCAGCGCAAACGCCAGGATGAGCCAGTTGGTGCCGGGCGCAAACGCCAGCGTGGGGACACCGATGCGGAAGAAAAATGGGGGAATCACGATGGGCACGCCGAACATGCCGATGCCCCGGAAGAGCTGCAGCACGCCAATGGCAGCCGAGACCAGCGCCACGCCGTAGAGCGCGCGCCGGGCGGGCGTGAGCCGCATCGTGAACGCCATGAAGAAGGCCTGCGTCCACTTGAGCGCACGCCTGTGCCTGGGCAGCGACCGGAACGCCTTGCTGTCGATGCCGCGGGTGAAGAAGCGGTAGGCCTCGGGCGCATCGCGCGTGAAGACCTTGCCGAGCTCGTCGCTCGTGAGGTCTTGCGTGTAGGCGGAGAAGAATTCCCGCGCGCGCGACACAGGGGGCATCGACCGGGTACTACGGCCCTGGATGACGCTGAGTTCCCGGCGCGGGCGACAACATGCGGGACTTATAGGCCCGCGCCGACTGTTCCTGGGCGGGTTCCCGCCGCTCTTCCTGTCTTCGTCCTGACGCCGATGATCTACCGGTAGGCGTCACGTTCTCGATCGAGAACATTCCCGGGTGAGCGCCACGCTCTAGACGTCGTCGCAGGCTGCGTAGATCTGCCGCCCACCTTCATCAGCGATTTCCGCGCGCCGGTGGATCGGCTGCAGCAGGGGGCAGACGTACGCCTCAGCAGCAAGACCGTACGCCGCAAGGCGCTGGCCGGCATCACCACAGCGCTGGCCCAGGGCCTCGACGCCGCCCGCGACCTCGATGTGATCGTCGCGATCGCCACGCGCCAGGCGGATCCCACGACGTTCGCGGCGTGGACCAGCGCACGGCGGATCGAGGGCCTGGTGCTCCGGCCCCGCGAAGATCCCGGTGGCGCCGCCGGTTCCGGAGCCCGTCGCTACGCCGGTGCCGCCGGTGCTGACGGTCGGGGAGCTGGAGAAAGCGTCGTGACACGCCGCCGGGCATCCGAGGTGCACGTCTTTCGCAGCGTCACCACCGGCCGGTGGGTCGTGCGAGCCTTCACCGCCACCGAACGCGGCTATCGCACGCAAGCCGACGCTGCGCGCGCCGGCATCCACCAGGCGAAGCGGCGCCGCGTGGACTTGGTGATTCACGGGCGCAACGGCCGCATCCGCTCGAAAGACAGCTACGGCGACGAATCGCCGACGCTGGACACCGAGCACTAGCAACGACCCAGGGCGGGGCGCCAACCGGCGCTCCGCTCTGTGACGTCACCCGCACCGCAACGCCCATCAACCCAACCTCACGCGAAAGGTGTGCCCCGCCATGGACGACGGCATTCTGAACGTCTCGCTGCTTCCCCGCCTGGTCTCCGTCGAGTGTGAAGGCGGCGCTCACCGCCGCGCTGTCGCGATCCACGCGGCTGCAGGCCGGCATCGGCTACTGGACCATCGATTCCGCTCTGCTCGGACCTGACCTGGTGCGAGCCATCCAGCACGAGAGCGGCTTCGTCTGCGTGGACCTGCACCCGCCGACCGAAGTGGACGCGCTAGCCGCCATGGCGAAGCAGGGCGGCCGCGTGCACGTCTACTACGACGACATCCCGACCTACACCGATCAGGGCAGGAAGGAGCCTCCCTGCCTGCTGCACGCGAAGATGCTGCTGTTCTGGTCGAAAGACGGCACCGCGGAACTGTGGGTGGGCAGCCACAACTGGACCCAGCGCGCCATTCTGGGGCTGAACGTCGAGGCCTCGCTCGTCGTCCGGCTCAAGGATTCGTCCCCGTTGTTCGCCGCCGCGGCCGACTACCTCGCGCGAAGGAAGGGCATCGCCGAGCCGTTCGATGTCGCGAAGGTGGACTTCTACAAGGCGCTTCAACGAAAGATGTCGCGCGGCGTGGCGCCGGTGATAGAGCTGGAGACCGAGGACGGCGCAGCCGTCGGCGATACGACCATCACGGTGTTTGGCACCGACCGTTCGGAGCTGAGACGGCTCGGCACGGTGCGTCGCGAGGTGCACGTCGCGCTGCTCGGTCCACGTTCGGACGCACAGTTCCTGTACCCGGCGACGATCCTTCACTCCGGCCTGTTGTCGGCCTCCGACGCCTCGGCCGGCGGCCTTTCGTTCTCGCCTCGGCGGTGCGCCTATCGGAAGGGCCGGCAGTTCGCCGCGTTGCAGCCGTTTGGCCCCATCGATCAAGCGGTGCTGAACACGGCCGAGTACTTCGTGACGGTTCGACTCGGCGCGCTCAATTCGTCGCTGGTTGCGGACTATCCGGTGCCACGAGCGGCCATCCTGGAAGAGGTGAGTGACGAAGTCAGCCGGAGGCCGAGAGATCAGAGTCAAGCGGCCGACCGTGGCGGCTGACGAAGCGCGTCCGCGCACCGTGGCGGCCCGGCGGAGCTTGGCCGAGCATCCGCTGGTGAGCATGCGGGTCCTGGTGGAGAAGACAGGGTGAGAAGTCATCTCTCCGGACGGCGCTCAGGTTTACGAGAGGCTGACCGTCCGGGATGTGTAGACGGTGTCGTTTCCCCAACTGAAGGGCGTCGGTTGCGGCCCGCGCCCATCGCCCGAACATCGTCACTCCTGAAGTGCGCCGTGCGAACTGGGGCGGCGCACCGACCGCGGCGGGCGGTTCGAGGTCGGATAACGGGCGTTCCGTCAACGAGCCCTCCCAATCCCGACTATCCTCAGCAACGTCGCCGCGATTGCCTTCGAGTGGAGATGAGACGGAGCGGGTCGGTTGGGCCGCGGGCGGATCCAACAATTGGCGAGTCGTTGCGGGGCCGACAGCGATCACACGTCCGACCAAGCGCACATGCACATGGTCACCGATTCACACGCCGAGATCGTGTTCACGCGCCTGCCGCAGGTCGACGCGGCGGATCTGATCGCGCTGATGAACGACCCACGAGTGAGGCGCCACCTGCCACTGGCCCGCGGCGTCTTCGGCCGGGCTGAATGCGAACAGTTCGTCGAGATGAAGGAGCGGATCTGGGCGGAGCATGGGTACGGGCCGTGGGCGTTCGTGATTCGCGGCGAATTCGCCGGCTGGGGTGGTCTGCAGCCGGAGGGCGAAGACATCGACCTCGGGTTGGTACTGCGCCCCCGGTTCTGGGGATGGGGGCCTGCCTTGTATGCGCGGCTCGCTGCGGCTGCATTCGAGGAGCTTCACGCCGCCTCGATCACCATCCTGTTGCCAGCCAGCCGAGTCCACATCAGCGGCGTGCTGCGGCTCGGATTTCGCCTGGACGGTGAGGTCGACGTCGCAGGGGAGCGCTTCTTCAGGTACCGCCAGACAGCGACGAAGCTCGGGGCCTCCGGATGTGACGGGGCGAGTTCACTCTAATGAAAAGTCGTGATGTGGCGACGATACGCTCGGCCGCCCGAAAAGACGCCAGATCGACGCTACATGCGGGTAGCGGCTCCCGCCTGGGCACTGGTGGTGTCTGAGCCGATCCTCTCGGAGCTCCGCGAGAAACTCACCCGACAAGTTCGGCATGCCCGCTGCGGAGGTCGCCGTCGTCGTCGATCGACTTCGCACGTACGCCGAAACCGTTCCTGTGCTGGGACGGTCTGGCTGGGTCGCTCAGGATCCCGACGATGACAAGTTCATCGATGCGGCACTTTCTGGAGGAGCGGCCGTCATCGTTCCTGGCGACCGGCACTTGCTCGCGCTCGGCCACGTTGAGGAGATCGAGTTCCTCACGGCCAGGCAGTTTCTCGATCGCCTGGCGCGGCAAGACTCGTGACAGTCGCTCTGTGTAGTCCTTGGAGCTCGACCACGGCTCAAGGGCGTTATTGCCGGGGTGGTTGACGGCGGCGACGATGTATCCGTGTTCGGCCAGCGCTTGAGCCAACCAATCGAATCACGGGCGGCGATGTGTGCATCCTCAACGTCTCGGCTGTCAGGTAGCGGGTAGGTCGGCGTCATCGACCGCCAGCGTGTGACCCCGCGCCGCCAGGCCCGGTTGCAGCGCGCTCAGCACCGCGCCCTTCTCCACCTCGGTAACGGCGCTCGTCTGCGCGCCGAAGCTGGGCAGGGCGAGATCGGTGCTCCCGGATGTCCCGCACCTCCCCAGGCACGGTGAAGAGCTCGTGCCCCTGCAACTCCGGCGCACGCCGATCGGCGCGGCTCGGCACGTTCGTCGGCACGTGCACGCCAATCGAACGTGAAGGTGCGATCCGCCGTTCAAGCACTTGGCGTCCGCTGTCGTTCGTGAAGAACCAATAAGGCGGAAACGCCACGTGGGTGCGGCGGCGGCGCCAGTACGTTGATCTGCATCTGCCAACGGAAGTGGATGCACTGGCCGCCATGGCGACGCAGGGCGGGCGCGTGCACGTCTACTACGAAGACATCCCAAGCTTCACGGACCAGGGCAGAAAGGAGCCGCCCTGCCTGCTGCACGCGAAGATGCTGCGGAAGCTCTGGTCACTCCACTCGCTACACCAACGGCCGTGGGCAGCGCTACACTCACGTCATGCCCGGGGAGGATCGGATGCGTCCAGACGCGCCTGCCGCCGACATGCGGCTCACCTACGACGAGTTCCTGCTATTCCCCGACGACGGGAAGCGGCACGAGATCATCGACGGGGTGCACTACGTGACGCCGGCGCCGCGGCTGCGCCATCAGGATCTCGTCGGCCGGCTGCATGGTGCGCTCTTCGTGTTCCTGCTGGAACACCCCGAGGCCGGCCGCGTGTTCCTGGCGCCGCTCGACGTCGTGCTCTCGAACTACGACGTCGTCGAACCCGACCTGCTCTTCATCGCCGGTGATCAGGCCGGCATCATGACCGAGAAGAACATCCAGGGCGCGCCGGCACTGGTGGTCGAAGTCATGTCCAGGAGCACACGGAAGCGCGACGCGCAGATCAAGCGTCGGCTCTTCGAGCAGGTCGGTGTGCGCGAGTACTGGCTGGTGGACCCCGAACTCGATACGGTGCAGGTGCTCCGGCCCACGGCCGAGGGACGTCTGGTCCGGGTCGAGGAACTCACCGCCGAGGACGGCGGCACACTCACCACGCCCCTGCTGCCAGGGTGCGGCATCGACGTCCGTACGCTCTTCCGCCCGACTCTCTGACCGTCTTGGCACGCGCGCGGAGCGCTCTCGGCGGCGCGGACGCTACCGAATCTCCCGCACTTCCCCAGGCACGGTGAACAGGTCGTGCCCTCGCAGCTCCGGTGCACGCCGATCAGCCCGGCCCGGCACGTTAGCCGGCACGTGCACGC
>JANORI010000947.1:0-4170 GCA_031415235.1 Acidobacteriota bacterium
TTCACCTTCGTGGCCAGGCCATCGAACGACAGCGCGTAGCGCACGATCAGGGTTGTGGCGAGCACGTCGGCGACGTGGCGCGTGGCGTGCTCGTCGGCCCCAGTCACGCGAAACGACAGCAGTGAGCCGTGCCGCACGTACTGCGCCGCGATGGTGGCGGCGTCGGGGTGTGACGCGAGCGAGGGGTGGAACACCTCGCTGACCCTCGGATGCCCGGCCAGGAACGCCGCGACGCGGCTGGCCGTGGCCGACCGGCGCGCGTGAGCCGGCGCGGCGCTGTCCCAGCTCGACACGATCGCCTCGGCCCGCCGCCAGTCGAGCGTACCGCCACGCATCGCCATCAGGTCCATGGCGGCGTTGGCGAGCGGCGTGTCGCTCGTAGCGATGTAGCCCCACAGATCGCGGTCGGTGCCGCCGAGGGCCTTGGTGCCGCTCGCCAGCACCACGTCTACGCCCTGGGCGAGCAGAGGCGTCGCGAAGGCCCAGGGCGTGGCAATGGTCGAATCGACGACCAGCCGCAGGGCGGGCGCCCTGTCACGCGCCGCGCGCACGCACGCCACGAGCCCGGTCAGATCCTGCGCGCGCACCAGCGGATTGGTGAACGTCTCGGCAAACACGAAACGCGTCTCGGGCCGGATGGCGGCCGCAAGCGCAGCCAGGTCGCCGTCGTCCACGATCGTCACGGTGCCGCCCACGCGGTCGGCCAGCCACTGCAGGTAGGACTTGGTCTTGTTGTAGATCTGCCGCAGCATCACGCCGTGACTGCCCGGCGTCATCAGCACGTCGAAGACGAGCGCGGTGGCCTGCATGCCCGAGTCGCATGCCAACGCGGCGCCGGCCTGTTCGAGCGACTTCAGCTTCGTGATGAGGGCATTGGTGGCCGTGGTGCCATAGCGCGCGTACAGGTGCGGCAGTTCCGACCAGCAGCCTTCGGCGGCAAACAGGAAGGCCGCCTTGGCTTCCTGCCAGGCAATGGCGCGCGCCGATCCCAAGAGGTCGAGCTGCACGGTCGGCTCGTCGGGATGCAGATAGGGCAGTCCTGACCGTCGCGCGTGCGCGTCGAGGGCCGCATGCAGCCGGCGCGTGTCCTCCGCCATGGCCTCGAGAGGCGGGCGCTCGGACGGACACGAGCGCGGGTCCAGCCACGGCGCGAGCCCTGTCATTCGAGCACTCCAAGGCACAGGCACTGGTGCACGCGGGCGAGCCGTGCCACGGCGGCGCGCACGGAGTCGACGGGTGCGTCCTGGCTGGGCGAAAGCATGAAGCCCAGATGCACGCGTTCGCCCTCGCTTCGGGTCGCGCGGTTCTGCACGGCGAGACCTGCGCGGCGCACCAGACTCTCGACGCGGCGCTCGAGGCCCGGATGTGCTTCACCGGACACTCGCAGGTAGTGGCGGCGGCTGGCGGGCGGCACGGCGCCAGGCGCGCCCGCTACCGGCAGCGCCTGCGGCACGGGCCAGCGCACCGAGTTGTCTTGCGCCAGATCGATGAGGTCGCCGAGCACGGCCGTGGCCGTGGGCAGCGCGCCGGCGCCCTTGCCGAAGAGGCTCAGATCGCCGGACGACGCGCAGCGCAAGTAGACGGCGTTGTATTCCTCTTCCACCGACGCCAGCAGGTGCCACGACGGCAGCAGCAGTGGCTCGACGGCCATGTCGAGCGCGCCGTCGATGCGCGCGGCGCGCGCGATGAGCCGGATCCGGCAGCCCATCGACTCGGCCAAGTCGCAGTCAGTTGCCTCGACCTCGCGGATGCCGCGCACGCGGAAGCCGTCGGGACGCACCCATGCCCCGAACGCGCGGTAGGCCAGGATCGAGAGCTTGGCTGCCGCGTCGAGCCCGTCGAGGTCCGCTGACGGATCCGCTTCCGCCAGGCCGAGCGCCTGCGCCTCGGCGACCGCCTGGTCGAGCGACAGCTCCGCCTGTTCGATGCGCGTCATGACGAAGTTGCAGGTGCCGTTCAGAATGCCGGCGAGGCTATCGACCTCATCGGCGCGATGACTCAAGTGGCGGATGATCGGCAGCGCGGCCGCGGCCGCGGCTTCGCAGTAGAGCGGCGTGGCGGTACGTTGCGCCAGCACGCCCAGATCCGCAAGCTTCGAGGCCAGCAGTGCCTTGTTGGCGGTGACGACGGGCTTACCCGCGGCGAGCGCGGCCGTGAGGATGGGCTCCATCGCCTGGCCGCCGGCCACTTCCACCACCACGTCCACCTCGGGGTCGCTCACGAGCTCGAGCGGCCGGTCGGTGAGCGGGATGCCTGCCGCCAGTGGATGCCGGGCCTTGGTGAGGTCGCGCACCGCGATGCGCGAGACCTTGAACTTCACCCCGTAGCGATCGGCCACGGCACTCTCTTGACGCGCGATCATCTCGAGCAGGCCGCCACCGACCGTCCCACAACCCACCATGCCGATGCGCAGTTCGCGTACCGGCTCCACGCCCACGCCGTGAAAGCGCGGCCGCGCACCGAGCCGGGGTTCGCCGCCAAACGCGCGGGCACCGCGCAGCAGCTCCGCGAGCCGGTCCTGGTCGGCCAGAAAGGCGTCGTGGCCGTAGACCGAGTCCAGCGTCCACAACGACGACTGCGCGCCGGCGGCCTGTAGCTCGCGGTGCAGCTCCACTTGCAGTCCCCAGGGAAACAGCATGTCGCCCGGCACGCCCACCACGATCGTGTCGGCGGTCACGCGTTCGAGTGCCGCGCGGAGCGAACGTGCATCGCTGCCGATCGACCCGCGATCGATGGCTTCGCTCAGGAACAGGAACGTCTTCACCGGGAAGCGCTCCGCAAAACGGCGCCCGTGGTGCTCCAGATACTCGGCCACCGGCGGGCGGTCGAGGCCGGACTCGAAGGCGCCGAAGCGCGTGTCGAGCTCGACGCGGCCGCGGTAGGTGAGCATGCCGAGCTGGCGCGCGCGGCTCATGCCCGTGGCGACATCGCCATTGCGGAGGCCGTCGCGCACGAGCTCGCGCTGCAAATGTCGCGTGGCCGTGCCCCAGCCGTCGGGCCGGAGGCCCGCGGAGATCGTGACGAGCGTGCCGCAGCGTGCCGGGTGACGCACGGCAAAGGCCACGCCCACCATGCCGCCCAGGCTCGCGCCGACGAAGGTCACCGGCGTGGTGCAGCCGCACCCGTCGAGCCATGCCGCCACGAGGTCGGCCAGTCCCAACACCGAGATCGCTGGGGGCGACGCGGGACCGTCGAGCCCACGCCACGTCGACCCGTTGCCGGGCCAGCACGGGCACAGTACGGTCACGCGCGTGATGTCGATGAGGTCGGGCGCAAAGAGCGCCGGCCACCAAGGGTCGCTGCCGCCGGCGGCTTCGCCCCGGCCATCGCCGAGGGGGAAAGGCGACGCCGTGATGCCGCCCACGACCACGACGACCGGCGCCGAGCCGAGTTCCGGTCCGTACGCCCACCCGGCCAGTGACACGTCCGCCAGCGCGTGACCCTCGATCGTGATCGCCGGGCACGTCACCTCGAGCCGTCGCGGCGTCGCGGCCGTTGTGCTGATGTCTGGCAGTGTCGGCACGTCCACGGGCACACCGTGCCACAGGTTCACACATAAAGCAACGTATCTACATTCATGGATTCAACCAGAAGGGCTGGGCCGCCAGGTGCCCTTGCACGGCGAGCGCAGGGCCCGGCCGCACACCCGGTGGTCGACGGCCAGTTCATTCCCCGGAATGCGGGTGTCATCGAGACCGCTCGCGACGCCGTTTTCGGCACGGGCGGCTACCCCACGGCTCCGACGGCGACCTTCAATCAGATCACGGCGGTTGGCGACCCGCGCGGCTGGCAGTTCGAGTTGCGGTTACGCTTCTAGCTGGGCAGCCCGGACCCGCCGTCTACGGCCGAGCCGAAGTCCGTGATTGCGCGGACCCAAAGCCTGCTATACTAGCGGCGTTCCGCTTTCTTGAGTCCTGCCGCTGCTTCGACGCCGTCCGGTGTCGAAATCATGTCTCCAGCCCTCATCGAAGCCACTCGTTGCACTGGGCAACGCGTGCTGCGCCACCGCGACACGGCTACAACCGTGGAGCGCAGTGGGACCCCTGGCGTCGTCCTAATTCTGGGCGAGCCGGGTGATGACGCGACGACAGAGGAGACGACATGGCAAGTATCAAGGGCACCATCAAGCGTTTGGTCAGCGAAAAGGGATTTGGCTTCGTGCAGGCTGAA
>JANORI010000948.1:0-6907 GCA_031415235.1 Acidobacteriota bacterium
CCCGGGTGGGACCCCCCCCGCCTCGGGCCCGGGTGGGGCGGGCCGCGCCCCCCCGCCACGGACAATTCGAACTTCTTCTCGGTGGGACGGCTCATCGACGATCTGCTCACGCCGCTTGCGGTGGGGCTGGGGACGCACTGCGGTCCGGTCGTGCTGGAGTTTCCACCAGGGGCGCGCGACGCCGCGCGGCCGCCCGCGGCGTTTCTCGACGCGCTCGACCGCTTTCTCGAAGCGCTGCCGCGCGATTTCGCGTACGCCGTCGAGATTCGCGATCGCGCGCTGCTCACGTCGGTCTACCGTCAGGTGCTGGCCCGCCACGGCGTGGCGCACACCTACAACTATTGGAGTGCGATGCCCATGCTCCTGGCACAGGCCGAGGTCATCCCACCAGAAGAGCCGCCCTTCATCGTCGTGCGCCTGTTGCTCAAGCCCGGCACCTGGTACGAAGATCAACGCGACCGGTTTCGGCCGTTCGACCGCCTGGTTGAGCCCGACGAGACGATGCGGGACCAGGTGGTGGCCCTCACGACGCGCGCGCTGGCCAAGGGCCGCAAGGTCTACGTGCTCGTGAACAACAAGGCCGAGGGCTCTTCGCCGCTGACGGTCGAGGCCCTGGCCGAACGCGTGGCGGCCGCACTCGCCGCGCCGGGCTAACCTCTAGCCGCCCGCCTGACGCCGCTGCGCCGTCCACTGGGCGGCAGCCGCCACGAACACCTCGGCCCACTCGTGCGCGCCCTCGAACTCGCAGACCGACCACGGCACGCCGGCGCCGCGCAGTGTCGCGACATCGGCCGCGAGCGCGTCGGCGTCGTACCATGGATCGCGGCTCCCGCGGCCGATGAGCACGGGCGGCAGGGCCTCGGCGCGGGCGGCCACGTCGGGCGGCACGTCGCCACCAAGCACCACCACGCCCACGCACGCTGGTCCCGCGGCGAGCGCCACGCGGTAGGCCTGGGCGGCGCCCTGCGAGAAACCCACGACCACCATCGGCGCCCGCGCCGGATGGTCGCGGCGCACGGCGGCCTGCACGGCGGCCGTGTAGGCGAGATTGTCGGCGATCGCGTGCTCGCGATCCTCGCGCGTCATCCACGACGCCACGACCTCCGACGCCGCACGCCCGTAGAAGCGGTGCAGCGCCTGCACGCTTACCCGCACCCACTGGTGGGCCGGATCGATCCGTGCCAGTTGCGGCAGGTGCACCGCCGCCGATTCCGCATAGCCGTGGAACCCCAGCAGCACGGGGAACGGCCCGGCGCCTTCAGGGCATTCGACCAGGTAGCGTCCGTGGGTGGACGCTTCGATCACGTGGGTGTGAAGGGCCATGCGGGCAGTGGCTCAGCCCGGCTACTGCAGCAGATCGAACATGCGACTGAACTTGATGACGAGGCTGCGGTCCTCGCGTTCCGGGCCGCGATTCAGTTCGTAGAGGCCGCGCGTGTCGTTGTAGACCACGAACAGTCCGGTGTTGGCAGCCTGGATCCACCCGAGGCGAAGGTTCATCGACCACACGTCGGCACGGTCGTTGTACTGCACGAGCGACTGGACGAAGATCCGCGGCGTAAACGAGTACGACAGGCGCGTGCGGACCAGGTTCGTCACGAAGTCGCCCTGCGGCAGGTCGACGTCGTTGCGCTGGTATGACACCTCACCCGTGAGCGCCTGGCCAGCACGGAACCGCACCGAAGGACTGACCGACTTGCGATGGCCACTGAAGAAGCCGCCGAAGAACGTCTGCAGACTCAGGCTGACCGCCCGTCCCCGGTTCGTCATGATGACCGGCTGCAGTTCCACGTTCCGGTACGTGCCCGTTGGCACGATCACGCCGGGATAGATTTGGAACGGCACGCGCACGCCCTCGAGCGTCAGGTTGACGCCCGTGTGTACCTCGGTCGAGTCCTTGAACTGCCAGTGGTTGTCGATGTGCCAGTAGCCCGTTTCCTGGAAGCCATCGAGCCCCCAGAAACTGCGGTACGTCGAATGCGGCCGCAGTTCCTGGAAGATGCGCTTCGGCCGGAAGCGCGTATTGATCCGGACGTCGGGCTTGCGGTAGCCGCCACGTGACAGGAACCCGACCTCCGGGTTGAAGTTGCTGCCGACTTCCTGATAACCAGCGTCGACATCGATCCGCTGCAGGCTCGTGCGCGAGCGGAGATTGAACGCGAGGTCATCGCCGCGCCGCCCCGGCGTCTCCGTTCTGGCGAAGAAGCCCGATACGACCGTGTTCTGCTTGATGCCCCACCGGCCGTCGAGCGCGTACGTGCGGCCGTAGTCATTCGACAGCGCCAGCCCGCCGGTAGCCTGGCGCTGCGTGAAGAGGGCACCCACCTGCGAGCGATTCGGCAGGTCGCGGCTCACGCGCACGACCGAGAAGTTGTTGCTGGCGATGCGGTTGTCGACGTCGTTGGTCTGCATGTCGAGCAGACCGATGTTGTACTTCCCCGCCTTGCCCGACAACCGCCCGCCCGCGATGATGGGCACAGCCTCGCCGTTACTGGCCAGGCCGATGCGCCGGCTGAAGAACAGATCGACTTCGCCCTGATTGCCCACCGAGAAGAACCCGGCGTTCTCGAGAAAGAACGGACGCTTCTCGGGAAAGAACAGGTTGAAGCGATCGAGGTTCACCTGCTGGTCGTCGACCTCGACCTGCGCGAAGTCGGTGTTGATCGTGCCGTCGAGGGTGAGGCTCGGCGTGACGCTGTACTTCACGTCGCCGCCGAATTCCGAGGAGTTGTCGGTCGGCGCCGGCTCGACGCCAGACGTGATGGTCTGACCGAGACCGTAGGGTATGAGCTTGAGATTGCGGACACCGGGCGTCTTGATGCCCGACACCGAGCCGGCCAGCGACACCCGGTAGAGGTTGAACTGACGCGGGATGGGCGCCCAGTACGCTTGCTCGTTCTTGCGGCGGATGTTGCGCTGGAAGTTCACGCCCCAGGTCTGGTCCGGCGTGCCTGGGAAGCGCAGGGTCTTGAAGGGAATGGCGAACTCGGCCGTCCAGCCCACGTCGGAGATACTCGTGCGCACCGTCCACGCGCCGTCCCAGTTCACGTTGAAGCCGCCGCCCGACCCAGCCGCCGAGGTGCCGCCGAACGCAACGCCCCCGCCGCCTTGCCCTTCGTTGGTGACCTGCCCGTCGTACTCCCCGCCGGCCGCACTCGTGCCGAACACGAAGCCGTTCTGCTGGTCGCGATACGTGTCGACCAGCATGCGGAAGCTGTCGACCTCCTCGAGCGAGGCGTCTCGACGAGCGTCGGCGGTGACGATGCCGCCGGGCTCACGGTCGTACAACACGGCGCCGATGTAGAGCATGTCCTTCGTGAAGACCATCCGTACGTCGGTGCGCTCGGTCGCCGGCGCACCTTCAATCGGCTGCTCCTGCCAGAACCCGCTCAGCGGCACGACGGACTGCCAGGCGGGGTCGCCCAGAACGTCGCCATCCACGGTGGGGGCTTCGGCAATCGGGACGGCGACCCCTGAGGGACGAGGCCGCAGGGCGGGAGACCCTTGCTGAGCCCAGGCGGAATCTCCACAGACCGCCACCAGGAGGGCCACGGCGATGGGCATCACGCCGGCGCGGTGCGGACGACCGGCGTACGCCGGGGACGGAATGGACAGCATGGGATGGGATGGCTGATGAGTGCGCGAAGGCGAGGCTCCAAGTAATATAGCCGCCGCAGCGAGCCGCCCATGTCATCGCTTGTCATCCACGTCGCCGACGGGGAGCCCCCGTTGCCCGGGGTGCTCTACCCCGCCGACGCCACCGGCCCGACCGGGGTCGTCCTGGTCTTCGCGCACGGCGCGGGGGCCGGCCAGGGGAGCCCGTTCATGCGCCGCTACGCCGAACTGCTGGCCGTGCGCGGCATTGCGGTCGTGACATTCGACTTCCCGTACATGGCCGCCGGGCGCAAGCCGCCAGATCGGCCTCCGGTACTGGAGCGTGCGTTGCTTGCGGCCATGGCCGCGGCCGTGGTGGCGGTCGGTCCGCCGGCGCGCGCGGTCTTCGTTGGCGGTAAGTCGATGGGCGGACGCATGGCCACCCATCTGGCGGCTCGTCCCGAGCGCTGGACTGGCGCACCGCCACTAGTGGGGGCGGTGGCGTTTGGCTACCCCCTGAAGCCGCCGGGGCCGCGCGGCGGCGACCGTGTGTCGCACCTGCAGCACCTTGGCGTGCCGACGCTCGTGGTACAGGGCACGCGCGACACCTTCGGGGGCCCTGACGACCTGCGCGCGGCGGCACCAGGCACGGCGCGACTGAGGGTCGTGCCGGTCGACACCGGCGACCACTCGCTCGAGGTACTGGCCTCGAGCAAACGTCCGCAGGCCGACGTCGATCGCGACGTGACCGGCGAGGTCGCCCGCTGGATGATCGAGGTGGCGTCGGCGTTGCGCGCGCCGCCGGCCGCGGGCTGAAACAGTCCGGGCGGTTCGGCCGTCTATTGCTCGCATGGCGCTCTTCTCCGACCTCCGGTACGGCGTGCGCGGGCTGGCGCGCGCGCCGATCGTCACCCTGACCTCGCTGGTGTCACTGGCGCTGAGGGCGTGACCCTGGCCGGTACCGACGTGTGGGCGCCAATGGCGATGGTGGCCCTGTCCCTCATGTTGGTAGTGACCGCCGGGCTCTTCGTCCGCACGCTCCAGCAGGCGGCGCGCATCGACCCAGGGTTCACAACGGCCAACATCGCGCTGGCCAATGTGGATATGGCGTTGTCGGGCTATCGAGGGCCCACGGCGGCGGCCCTCGTGGAACGATTCCGGCAACGCCTGGCCGCACTGCACGGCGTCACCGCGGTGGCGGCACGGAGTAGCGAGCGCCGGGTCCGCGCCGGAGGGTCAGGATGTCGGCGGGTCGGCGGTGTAGGACTCGTGTAGATCCACCGGCACGCCGGGCTTGCGAACGCGGATATTGATGACCTCCACGAACACCGAGAAGGCCATGGCAAAGTAGATGTACCCCTTTGGGATGTGCTGCCCCAGCCCCTCGCCCACGAGCGACATGCCGATGAGCAGCAGGAAGCTGAGCGCCAGGACTTTCACCGTGGGATGACGCTGGACGAACTCGGACACGGCGCCCGACGACAGCATCATGATGCCCACCGCGAGTACGACGGCAATCACCATCACGGGCAGCGAATCGGCCATGCCCACGGCCGTGATCACCGAGTCGAGCGAGAAGACGATGTCGAGCAGCATGATCTGGACGATCACGGCGCCAAACGACGGCGCCACGCGCGCCGAGCGCTCCCCTTCGACGCCCTCGAGCCGTTCGTGAATCTCCATCGTCGCTTTGGCCAGCAGGAACAGCCCGCCGCCCAGCAGAATGAGGTCGCGGCCCGAGATCCCCTTGCCAAGCACGCTGAAGAGCGGCTCGGTGAGTCGCACGATCCACGCCAGCGAGAACAGCAGCAGGATGCGCATGACCATCGCGGCCATGAGGCCCACGCGGCGGGCGCGCGCCTGGTCCTGCAACGGCAGCTTCCCTGCCAGGATCGAGATGAAGATCACGTTGTCGACACCCAGCACGACCTCGAGGGCGGTGAGCGTGACGAGGGCGATCAGGTTGTCGCTGGTGAGCAGCATGTCCATCTGCGTTGCCTACTGTGTGGGCACGGCGGGGCCTCGCCGAGGCTTGTGCGCGCAGGTGCCCGTATTGATGCAGGCGTCGGCCAGGCGCAAACGCGCGACCGGCTCGCCGGCGACCAGGTGACGGTCGACGATTTCGGCGACATCCTCGCCCGAGACCCGGCCGTACCACACGCCGTCGGGATAAACGACCACGGTGGGGCCGTGCTCGCACTGGTCGAGGCAGCCGGCCTTGTTGGCACGCACGGTGCGCTGTAGACCGCGATCGGCCAGAGCCTGTTTGAACGCCTTGTGCAGGGCGCCCTCGCCCGACCCGTCGCAGCAGCCACGCGGATGATCGGCCGCGCGCGCGTTGCCGCACACGAAGACGTGTCTGGCAAACGGGGGCATCAGCCTCGCTCAGTGAGTTCGGGGCGATCCTGCAACGCGCCCCACGTCTCGGGGTCCTGCCAGAGCAGCGTCCAGAAATAGCGCCCGACGTCGGCCACAGGATACGCGGCGGCCAACGTGTCGGCCGCCGTCGCGATCTGTTCGGGTGTGGGCGTCTTCGGCGTCTCGTCTTCGATGAGCCCGTTGACGTGCGCGATGCCGAGCGCGTCGAGAAACGCCCCCATCATCGGACGCTGGAATTCGAGGTGGTAGACCACGAGCAGCCGCGCGGCCAGCAGGTCGGATACTTGCGGGAGACCGGCCAGGTACTTCGCCCGGCGGTTGGTCGGCAGCGACTGGACGCTGCGCGGCCGGAACTTGATCTGTCGCGCTATGAGCGCAATGGCTTCGGCTTGTTCGAGGGCCGCGTTCTCGTCGACCCAGAACGCCGACGCCGCGGCGGTTTTCAACTCGGTGGACATCGTCCGCCACAGTCTGGCGGGCCGCATTTCCTCGGACATGGACGGCATAAGCGTTCCAAGGATAGCAAACCCCTGCCGGTTGCGGGGGACTGACCGTCGCGGAGTCGGCGGGTCGTGGTGTCAGGAGGCCCAGGCAACGCGGCGCAGCAATGCCGAGTCGCCGAGCATCCGGCCGGCGCCCATCACGACCGAGGTCAGCGGATCGGCGGCCACCTGGACCGGCACGCCCGTCTCCTGGCGAAGGCGTTCGTCGAGGCGCGTGAGCAGCGCGCCGCCGCCGGTCAGGGTCATGCCCTGGTCGTAGATATCCGCGGCGATTTCTGGTGGCACGCTCTCGAGCGCGTTCTTCACCGCGCTCACGATCGCGCGCACCGGCTCGGCCAGCGCATCGCGCACTTCGTTCTCGGTGATCTCGACGATGCGGGGCCGGCCCTCGCGCATGCAGCGGCCGCGCACTTCCATCTCGCGCACGGGCT
>JANORI010000949.1:0-3601 GCA_031415235.1 Acidobacteriota bacterium
GACGCTCGCGTCGCTCAATCATCCCCACATCGCCGCGATCTACGGGTTCGAGAAATCGCCGGGGATGCATGCGCTGGTGATGGAACTGGTCGAGGGCGACGACCTCTCCCAGCGGATCAAGAAGGGCGCGATCCCGCTCGACGAGGCGCTGCCCATTGCGAAGCAGATTGCGGAGGCACTGGAAGCCGCGCACGAACAGGGGATCGTCCATCGCGATCTAAAACCAGCGAATATCCGAGTACGCGCGGACGGCACGGTGAAAGTGCTCGACTTCGGTCTCGCCAAAGCGCTCGACCCGAGTCCCGCGAGCGCGACGGCGGACAACACCCCGACGATCACCTCGCCCGCGCAGATGACCGGTGTGGGCATGATTCTCGGCACGGCGGCCTACATGTCGCCGGAGCAGGCGCGCGCCAAGGTCGTGGATAAGCGCGCGGATATCTGGGCGTTTGGGTGCGTCGTCTACGAGATGCTGGCCGGGCACCGCGCCTTCAAGGGCGACGAGCTGTCCGACGTGTTGGCGGCCGTGCTGCGACAGGAGTTGGACTGGAGCGTGCTGCCGGCGGCGACGCCGTCGCGTCTGCGACGGCTGCTCGCGCGCTGCCTCGAGCGGGATCCGCGCGTGCGGCTACGGGACATCGGCGAAGCCCGCGTCGAACTCGACAAGGCGATCGCGGGCGTCGGCGACGAGACGGCCGCGCCGCTGACGACGGCGTCCGCCACTGCATCGGCATCGCGCGGCCGACTGCCCTGGATGGTCGCGACCGCCGCGGTCGTGGCAGCGGTTGCCATCGCACTCGCGCTCGGTGCGTTTGCGTCTACGCGGCGCGTGCCGTTGGCCTCGGCCCCGCCGGTCACGCGGCTCCTGATGGGAGTTGAACCCGCCGAGTCGTTGCTCGGCGGTCCGGAAACCAATGTGCAGGCTCGTCCGACGCGCACGGCGATGGCGTGGTCGCCAGACGGCCGCGCGATCGTCTTCGGCGGCGGACGCGGCGGCACGGCACAGCTCTACGTTCGCCGGCTGGATCAGTTGCAGGCCACGCCATTGGCAGGTACCGAGGGTGCGGTCGCTCCGTTCTTCTCGCCGGACGGGGCAACGGTGGGCTTTTGGGCGGCCGGCGCGCTGAAGAAGGTCGCTCTCAGTGGTGGGCCGGCGGTGACCATCTGCGAGGCGCCGATCGTTGGGCGTGCGACGTGGGCCGAGGGCGACGTCATCTACTTCGACGCCTCGAGCCTTTCGCTGCGCACGGGCATATCGAGCGTCCCTGCGGGAGGCGGTCGTGCGCAGCCGTTCGCCGAGCCCGACGCATCCAAGGGCGAATACTCCTATCGTCTACCGCATGCGCTTCCGGGTGGGAAGGCGCTGCTCTTCACGCTGATAAGCGGCCAACAGCGATGGGGCGACGCCCAGATTCTTGTGCGGTCTCTGGCGACTGGCGCGCAGACCGTTCTGACAGGCGGCGTCGACGCGCGCTATGTGCAGCCTGGGTATCTTGCATTCGTTCGCCAGGGCGTTCTACTCGCCGCGCCGTTCGACGTGAATGGGTTGCGGTTGTCGGGTGGCGCCGTCGGCGTCGTCGACAACGTGATGCAAGCGGTCAACGCGCCCAGCGTCCAAGTTGACACGGGTGCCGCGCAGTTCGACGTATCGCCCTCCGGCTCGCTGGCCTACGCGTCCGGAGGCGCGCTCGCGGAGGACGTCCGATCGCTGGTCTGGGTGGATCGGACGGGCGAGCTCAACCCGATCAACTTGCCGCCGCGGGTGTACTGGGGGCCGCGGCTGGCTCCGGACGGGCAACGCGTCGGCTACTACGTGCGAGGAGCCGACCAGCGGGTGTGGATTTCCGATCTTCGGACTGGCGTATCCACACCGATGACAGAGCGCGGCAATCCCTCGTACGTCGTCTGGTCTCCGGATGACGTGCGGGTTGCGTTCGGGGAATCCGGGAAGCTGTCCTGGAGGCGTACCGACGGTGGCGGGGTGGCAGAACGCCTCGCTGCTTCGGATCTGCAGAGGAATCCGAGTTCGTGGTCCCCTGATGGCAAGATGCTCGCGCTCGTCGAACGGAACCCCTCGTCGGGGGACGACATCTGGCTCCTGCCGATGGGCGAGGGCGCGGCGCCAGCGCGCCCATGGCTGAATACGCGGTTCAACGAGTCGCATCCGGACTGGTCCCCAGATGCCCGCTGGATCGCGTACGACTCGGACGAATCCGGGCGCTCCGAGGTATATGTGCAGCCGTATCCTGGTCCGGGCCCGCGTTACGTCGTGTCGCGCGATGGTGGAACCAGCCCAGCCTGGGCGCGCGATGGCCGCGAACTTTTCTATCAGGCGCCTGGCGCGGACAGGCAGGTGGCGATGATGGCCACGGCGGTCACGACCACGCCAGAGTTCGCCACCGGAACGCCCCAGAAGCTCTTCCAGGGACTCTTTGTCACGAGCGCTTTGTCGAGGTCGTACGACGTTGCGGCCGACGGCCGTCGATTCATCATGGTTCAGCCCCGCGAGCAGGGCCCGTTGCCGGTGTCGCACATCGTCATCGTGCAGAACTGGATTGAGGAATTGAGGCGCCTCGCGCCGGCTAAGTGACCGACCCGCGTTTGTTCGGCTCGGCGACGCCACACCAGTAACGATCAGTCGCCTAGGGTAGAGCGATCCGCCCGCCGGACCTCGACCTACCCCGACGTCACGCAGACGCCCGACGGGGTTACGACTTCAAGATGTTCTCGACGTCGCGCGCGCCATGCAGAACGGCGACCACGGTGAGGGGCGCACGAGCTGGGTCGTACACGATCAGGTAGGAGTAGACGCTCCAGAACTTCAGTGGTCTCACCGTGAGGTCCGCTCGCGTATGTCCCATCTCTGGCATCTCGGCGAGGTGCCGGAACGCGGCTTCCAGGGCCTCGTGAACGCGCAGCGCCGCGTCGACGTTGTCCTCCGCGATGAAATCGGCGATCTGATCGACATCCCGCTGAGCACTCGCTGTGAGCTGGTAGCGTGGACTCACGCGCGCTTTCGGGCCTTCGTTTTGACCCGTTCCCTGATCTCGGCCATTGCGCTGGGTCCGTCAACGACCTCGCCGCGTTGGGCCTGCAGCCAGCCACGCTCGATCTGCTCGCGCCACTTCACACGAATCTCGTCGTGTTCCTTGAGGAGTCGAAGCCCTTCCCGAACCACTTCGCTCGCGTTGTTGTAGAGGCCGCTCTCGACTTTCCCGTCGACGAACTTCTCGAGCTCTGGCGTCAGTGAGACGTTCATGTGATTCCCTCGCGATGCTTGGCGACCTGACCGTCCGATAGTAACAGACTTTGCTAAAGTCTGTCTTTGGCTGCTGACCCCGACAATCGCTCAACACTTCCCCGGTGATTAGGACCGTTCCGGTGTGACCTCCGCTTAGCCCACATACTTCCACCACTTGGCCCTCGCTCCCGGCACGCGCCTCGGCGTCTACGAGATCATCGCCCAGATCGGTGAGGGCGGGATGGGCGCCGTCTATCGCGGCACCGACACGACGTTGAGCCGGCAGGTCGCGATCAAGATCCTGCCCGACGCCTTCGCGTCTGACCCCGAACGCCTGGCGCGGTTCGAGCGCGAGGCCAA
>JANORI010000950.1:0-5776 GCA_031415235.1 Acidobacteriota bacterium
GGGCAGGCCGGGGTCGCGGCCCAGAGCCAGTCCAGCGTAGGCCAGCGCTATCTGGGCGCCGGCACCACGACCGGCGGCAGGTTCTTGCCCTTCAACTGCTCGTTGAAGCCGCCCAGGATGCGTCCGCGCAGCGCGTCCACGAGCGCCTGCACCTTCTTCACCTCGTCGGCAATCACTTGGGCCGCGGCCAGATGCTGGTCGGTGGGCTTGTAATCGCTGCCCGACACGCCACTTGCCAGGTAGTTGATCTTGCCCATCAGCTTCGAGCCGAACCGCACGCCGTCCTGGCCGGTGCCGGTCTGGCGCAGGTCCACGAGGTTCATCTCGGCGTCGATCAGCTGCTGGGTGAGTTCGGTGACCGCGGTCTTCGTGGCCGCGTCCGCGCCCAAGCGATCGAGTCCCTCGAGCTGGCTGCGAATCAACTCGATCTGATTCACCATGCCGGCCGCCAGGTTGAGATGGCCGCGCAGGTCGGTGACGAGGCGCGTCTGCGCCTCGATGTCGGCGTCGGTGCCCTCCGAGTTCGGGTCCTTGCGCACGACGAGCGACTCGGTCATGTCGCGGCCGCCCACCGACAGCTTCACGGTGTAGGTACCCGGCGGCATCAGCAGGGTGATCTGGCCCGTGCCCGGCGCCGCTCGGGTGCCATCGGGCCCGGGGCGAAACTGCGGTTGTGGCGCATACAGCGGACTCGTGCGCAGGCGCGCCTCGGTGGTCGGCTCGCCGCGCAGGTCCCAGTAGAGACGATTGAGGCCCGCGCGGGTCGTGCCCGGCAGCGTGCGTACCACTTGATTCTTGGCGTCGAGAATCGTCACGCTCACCGCCCCGGTGGGCGCGCTCTTCAAGTGGTAGTTGATCGACGCGCCGTAGCGCGGATTCTCGCCCACGGTGGGATCGTCGTAAGTGGTCGACGGGGCCGTGATGGATCGGAAGCGGTAGGCCGCCCGCGGCGGGAACAGATGCGCGTCGGCCGCGAGCACCTGCGGCGTGAGCTGCTGCAGGGGCGTGATGTCGTCGAGGATGAAGAACCCCCGGCCGTAGGTCGAGATCACGAGGTCGTTGAAGTGCGTCTGCACCACGATGCCCGACACCGGCGCGTGCGGCAGGTCGACCTGCAGCGGCTGCCAGTTCTCGCCGTCGTCGAACGACGTGTAGATGGCGTTCTCGGTGCCCACGTAGAGCAGACCGCGCCGCACCGGATCTTCGATGATCACCTTGGCGTAGCTCAGCATGCTCTTCGGAATCCCGCTCGTGATGGCTTTCCACGTGCGTCCGTAGTCGGTGGTCCTGTAGATGAACGGATCGCGGTTGTTCACCTGGTGGAAGTCCACCGTGACGTACGCGGTGCCGGCGTCGTACTTCGACGGCGCGATGCTGCGCACGCTGCCCCAGGGCGGAAGGCCGGGCAGGTTCTTCGTCACGTTGGTCCACGACTTGCCGGCGTCGCGCGTGACCTGCACGAGGCCGTCGTTGGTGCCCACCCAGATGAGGCCGCGCTCGCGCGGCGACTCGGCGATGCCGTAGACCACGCCCGTGTACTCGACGCCGATGTTGTCGGGTGTGAGGCCGCCCGAGCTGCCCTGCCGCGTCTTGTCGTTCAGCGTCAGGTCGGGGCTGATCTCTTCCCAGCTCTGACCGCCGTTGGTGGTGCGGTGCAGGTGCTGGCTGCCCACGTAAATCGTGTTGTGGTCGTGCGGCGAGATGTGGAGCGGCGCGTCCCACACGAAGCGGTACTTCAGCTCGGCGGGCGGGCCGTTCTGCTGATACGGCCACACCTCCACGTTGCGGAGCTGGCGCCGGTTCTCGTCGAAGCGCACCACGATGCCGCCGACCATGCCCGACCCCGAGGCCGTGGACCACACGAGCTTGGAGTTGGTCGGATCGGGCGTGGCCCAGCCGCTCTCGCCGCCGCCCACCGAGTGCCACATGCCACGAGGAATGCCGGGGTCACCGCCAAAGCCGCCGCCCAGGCGGCTGTTGCTCGGCCCGCGATACGACGGCTCGTCCTGCTTGTTGCCGAGCACGTTGTAGGGAATCTCGTTGTCGACCGTCACGTGATAGATCTGCGCGTTGGTGAGGCGCTGACGGAACCACGTGCGGCCGCGGTTGATGGTGATCGACAGGCCCTGGTCGTGGGCCACGATCTGACGATTCGGGTTGGTCGGATCGATCCAGATGTCGTGGTGATCGCCGCCCGGCGACTGGGGGCGCTGCAGCACGGTGAGCGTCTGCGCGCCGTCGATCGACTTGGCGTACGACGCGGTGAGGAAGTACACCTCGTCTTCGTCGTCGGGCGCCACGACGATGCGCGAGTAGTAGTGCGCGCGGCCCATGGCGTTGCGGTCGTAGGTGACGATGCGCCAGGTGCCGCCACCGTCTTCCGAACGCCATACCTGACCCGCCTCGGTCGGCGACCCGTCGAGCGGCACGCCGTCGCCCGTTTCGATCATGGCGTAGACGCGATTCGGGTTCGAGCGCGAGATCGCCACGGCCACCTTGCCCACGGGCTTCGTGGGCAGGCCGTTGCCGGTGAGCTTCTTCCACGTGACGCCGCCGTCGCGCGAGGTGAAGAGCCCGCCTCCTGGCCCGCCGCTGGTGCGGCCCCAGGAGTGGATCTCGATGCTCCACATGCCGGCAAACAGGATCCGCGGATTCGACGGGTCCATCGCCAGGTCGGAGCACCCGGTGTTCTCGTCGGCAAAGAGCGTGCGGGTCCAGGTGGCGCCGCCGTCGGTGGTGCGGAACACGCCGCGCTCCGGCTGCGGCCCGTAGGCGTGGCCCAGCGCACACGCCAGCACGACGTTCGAGTCCACGGGATGCACCACCACGCGCGCGATGCGCCCGGTCTGCTCGAGGCCCATCAGCGTCCACGACTTGCCGGCATCCTGCGACTTGTAGATGCCCTGGCCCACTGAGATGTGGCTGCGGATGTGCGCTTCGCCGGTGCCGGCCCAGATCGTGTTGGCATCCGACGGGTCGACGGCGAGCGCGCCCATCGACTGCACGGGCTGGCCGTCGAAGAGCGACGTCCAGTTCACGCCGCCGTCGGTGGTCTTGTAGATCCCGCCCGAGGCCGCACCCACGTAGTAGGTGGCCGGGTCGCCAGCAATGCCGGCCGCCGTGGAGAAGCGGTTGCCCTCGGGGCCAATGAACCGCCAGTGCAGGTTCCCGTACACCTCGGGCGCAATTCGCGCCTGGGATTGGGCATGACCGGCCGGCGACGTGAACGCGAGCGCGGCCGCCAACACGGCCATCCACGAGACACGAGTCAGAAGTCGGCGCATGACGGTCCTCGGATGAGTTCAGGCAATGAAAAGGCAGCCGCCGTGCACCATCGCACGGCGGCTTCACTCGGGCATCGTGGCAAGCACCTGCCACCAGCCGCTAGCCGCTAGCCGCTAGAACTTATAGGCCATCGACATCTGGTAGGCGCGTGGCGGATGCCGGTTGAACGGCTGCAGGTAGCTGGTCTCGTAGGTACGATTGGCGCCCGTGTTCCACTGCGTGTTCGCGCCCGTATTGAGCGCGTTGAAGATGTTGAGCGCCGGCTCGAGCGAGTGGCGGCCCACCCGGAACTTCCGGCCGATCTTCATCTGCAGGTAGCGCGCGTCGTCGTTCTTCACCTGGCCATCGGTGCGGGTCGGGCCCTGGAAACGCAGACGCGTGGCCAGCGGGTTGGGCTGCGTGCGGCCGTCGGCCAGGCGCACGGTGGCCGGTCCGAAGACCGGATCGGCGGCATCGAGACGCGTGAGCAGCGGCCCGACATAGCCTCCGGCCTGAATGATGTAGCTGCCTGCCACGCTGAAACCCCACGGCGCCTCGTACTGGCCGGCGATGCGCACGGAGTACGGTCGATACGCGGCGCCCGATTCCTGACCGAAGCCGTTGAGGGTGTTGTCGTCGCCGTTGCCGAAGAGTTGCTGCGACAGGTCGCGGCTGTTGGCGAACGCATCGGGTTGTACGAACCGCGCCGGGTCGGTGGGATTCCACGTGCCCTCGAGGTGCTGCCACTGCCGGGTCACACTCGCCACGATCTGGAAGTTGTTCGACATGTTCTTGGCGAACGTGGCTTCCAGTGCCGTGACGACCACCTGCGTCCAGGTGGCGTTGCGCTCCTGGGTCACGATGCCCAGGTTCGGGTCCACGAGGCCAAAGCCGCCGAAGGGTTGATTCGGGCCCGACGGGTAGATGCCGTTGATGTCCACTTCTCCGAAGTTGTCGTGGTACTCCCGGCGCGTGGCCGCCACGCCCGCGGAGATCTGCCAGGGAAACTGCCGGTTGAACCCAATCGAGAACTCGTCGAGCCAGGGCTGGTGCAGGTCCTTGTCGAAGAGCAACTCGGGCGCCACGGTGCGCGTGGGCAGCGTGGTCACGGTCGTTTGCGCTCCGGCCTTGTCGACGTAGACGTCACGAGTGGTCACGGCGCCGGTCGAGCCGAACGTCACGATGTAGTCGCGGCCGTTGACCTGCTCGTAGAGCCGGCCGTAGCTGGCGCGCAACACGTTCTTGGCGTCATCCGTCACCAGATACGAGATGCCGACCCGCGGCTGCACGGCCGTGCTCTTCTGCCGGTCGATGCCGAGCAGCTCGTCGTGCCGCTTGATGAAGTCCACGCGTAGGCCACCGTTCACGGTCAGCCGATCGGTGGGCTTCCAGGCATCCTGCACGTAGAAGGCGATGTCGCGGTCGCGTTCGCGGATGGTCGGCAAGACCAGCGGCGAACGGTAGCGGAAGTGGAACGGCGTCGTGCCGGCGCTCGGGTTGGCAGGGTTGATGTAGCGATCCTCCTGCAACACGAGGCCGTCGTTCACGTACTGCACAGTGGTGTCGCGTTTCAGGGACGGCGCCGCCCAGATGCCAGCCCTGAGTTCGTGACTGCCGACCCAGCCGCTCTTGAAGTAGGTCAGGTCGCCGCGGAAGACGACCATCGACGAGTCGGACAGCGCGATCGACTCGGGCGAGTTCTTGCGCACGAGCTCGGTCTGGCCGGTCTGCACTCCGGCGTTCAGGAACGCGTCCTGATAGACGCTGATCGCCGGCCCCGAGAGATTGGCGTCCTTGTAGGTGTTCTCGTCGTTGCCGCCCTTGTTGTTGTACGACACCGACAGCGCCGTCGTCAGCGCGTTCGTCCAGACCGAGTTCACCGAGGCGTTGTAGAGATTGCCGCCAGTGGAGTTGAACAGGTATTGCTTGTTGTCGAGCTCGCGGTTGCTGGTGTACTTGGCCCGGTCGCGCTGGAAGAACGCCGACATGGAATGCGACGGCCCGGCCTGCGCGGTAACTTTCACGAACGGCTGCTGGCTCTTCATGTAGTTGTCGAACGGCGCGAAGCCGGGGACGACGTCGTTGAGGTTGGCCACGTTGAACGGGGACCGGCTGATGCCGTTGGTCAGGTCCACGCTGCGGTACGCGGCGAAGAACCAGATGGTGTCGCGCTTCAGCGGCCCGCCTATCGACGCGTCGGCCTGGTTCACCGACTGCGCCGTGGGTAGTCCGCCCGGGAACTTGCCACCCTTGGTGTTGTCGCTGTTCCAGTCGATGTCCTGGTAGTCGTAGGTGAGCGCGCCCTTGAACTGGTTGCCGCCGCGCGGCGCGATGATGTTCATCACCACGCCGGTACCCATCGGCGAGGCCGCATCCACGCCGCTCAGCTTCAGTTCGGAATCCTGCACCGCGTCGCCGCCAAAGCCGATCGAATGCGCCGACGAATCCAGGAACGAACCGGCCGGTGCGCCTTCGAGCGTGAAGACGTGCGAGAAGATCACCGCGCCCTTGA
>JANORI010000951.1:0-1915 GCA_031415235.1 Acidobacteriota bacterium
TGGCCGAGTAGCCTGACCGACCTGTTCGTATAATGACGTCATGGATGCCGACGCCTTCGCGGCACTCGCCCGCCGCCACGGAGTGCGGCTCGTCGTGCGCTTCGGCTCCACCGTAACCGGACGCACGCATGCCGGCAGCGACGTCGACCTTGGCGTCGTCACCGATCGCGCCCGCCTGTCGTTCACCGCGCAGATAGACATGATCTCCAACCATCAAGCCTTCGGGGACGGCCGCGAGGTGGACGTCGCCGTGCTGAACCACGCGGATCCACTCTTTCTGAGGCAGGTAGCCGACCACTGCGAGCGCGTGTACGGCTCGCCTGACGACTTCGCGGCCTTCAAGCTTCGCGCGTTCCATCGCTACCAGGACTACTCCCGCTATCTCGTACTGGAGCAGGCGTTTGTCGACCGCCGCCTCGGCACCGCGACGTCATGACCATCAACCACGAACTGGTCACGCGCAAGCTGCTGCTGGTAGTCACCGAGCTCGAACCGCTTGGCGTCATCGCCGCGCAGGGCCGCAGCGCCTACCTTGCCAGCGAGGTCAACCAGGCCGTCGTGGAGCGCCGCCTGCAGCGGGCCATTGGCCGGATGATCGACGTCAACTACCACGTGCTGACGGCCAGCGGGCACGCGCCGCCGGTCGACTATCACGCTTCATTCGTCGCGCTTGCCGGCATGGGCGTGCTCGACCGCGACTTCGCGGAACGCGTGGCGCGGGCTAAAGTGCCTTCGCAACCGGCTCGTGCACGACTACGACGACCTCGACCCCGCGCTCGTGTTCGAGGCCCTGGAAGCCGCGCTGCTGGACATTCCCCGGTACCTGACGGCCGTGAACGACCATGTGAAAGCGATCCGGCGCGAGCCCTGAGGATGCGCCACTGAGGATGAGCCGCGCGTGTCGTGCTCGTCGGCTTTCCCACCTACATCTTCATGCACCTGATGGTGAACGGCATCCCGTACGGCATCCCGTGGATCATGACGATCTGGCAAGTGGTGGCCTACGTGATCATCGGTGCAGTGGCCGGCGCGCTGCGAAAGGCATGACAGCCGGACGAGGCCCATGGCCCAGGCGTGCTCAAGGTTGGGCGGGCGCCGCGGTCGGCGGTGGGCCGGCCGCCAGGTCGCGCGTGAGCGTTTCGAGATCGGGGCCCGTCAGCTCCGGCGTGAAGTGCCGCAGTCGGGCGAGGATGTCGGCCGCCTCGAAGTAGGTCGCGGCGCACGTGGCGTGCACGAAGCCGGACGGGGCGAGCCGGCCGTCCTGCCAGAAGAGCAGGGCGATGCGCCAGGCGCCCTTCGGAATGAGCGCCCGGCACGCGCGGCATGCGGCCCGTCCCGACGAGGCCCGCTCGGCGCGATCGATGCGCGGCAGCCGATGGTGGGCAACCCCCTCTGCGGCAACGGCGACGAGCGCGTCGCGGTCAGGCAGCGCCAACTCGCACCCATCCACCGCCTGGAGGAAGGCCTCGGGACGCCGGTACGCCGCGCATTCCGGGTGATACCAGTGCAGGCTCTCGGCGCCGTCCGCATCGGCATACAGGTTCGGTATGGATTCGCCGAGGCGCAGCGTGCCCTTGGCGATGGCGCTGCCGCATCCGCGGCATTTGGCGCGACCGGTCGTGGCGAATGCGATGACGTGCGGCATGACTCAGGGCTGGCCGACGGCCGCATCCTGGCCAGCACCTGACACGTCGTGGCGGCGCCTCGGCACATGGCGCCGAACCGTCGCCAGCGCGACGAACGTTGCCGCCATGGCGGCGGCGATCACCCAGAAGTACGACGCACTGCCGCCGAAGTCGATGGCGGCGGCTCCCGCGTAGCCGCTGAGGATGGCGCCTACGCGCCCGACCGATGCCGCGGCCCCCACGCCGGTGGCCCGCACGATGCCTGGGTAGACGTGCGCGGCCAGCGCGGA
>JANORI010000952.1:0-2292 GCA_031415235.1 Acidobacteriota bacterium
CGCCGCGCGCACGCTCGACCACTACGACGCCAGCGCCGAGGGGCTGCGGGTCACGCACTGCGGCAACATGGGCTGCACGGCTGGCAATGTGTCCACGCTCGTCGACCATCCTCCCGGCAAAGTGGTCGGCTTGTGGACCTCCCTCGCCATTGGCAGCGACGGCGTACCGGTCATTGCGCATGCGGACGCGACCGCACGCACGCTCAGGCTCACCCACTGCGTCGACGCGACGTGCGCCTCTGGCGCAACGACCGTGGAGCCCGATCCTGGGTCGGGCGGCGGCGCCAATGCCTTCCGGGGATGGGTGGCAATTGGCGCCGACGGCCTGCCCGTACTGAGCCATTCCGACCTGAGCGGTAGAGCGCTGCGGGTGACGCACTGCGGAAACGTGACCTGCAGTGCCGGCAGCACGTCGACCACGATCGTGCAGCCCGCTGGAGCTGCGGGCTTCGTGTCGAGCGGTCCGGTGGCCACGAGCGGCGACGGCCTGGCGGTCGTGAGTCACACCGAGGTGGATCCGTCGGTGCCTGGCGGACCAGCCATCCTCTATCTGACGCGTTGCACCAACCAGACGTGCACGGCCGCCACGGCCGTGGCGACACTCCAGGGCGTCTATAACGTGGCCCTCGGAGGCTTGGCGATTGGCTCCGATGGCTGGCCCTTCATGACGCGCGGCAGCCACATCTCTCAAACCCTCGACGTCACCCACTGCGCCACGCCGACGTGTTCGACATTCGCGGCAACGCTGGCCGACGCGACCGCAGGGGGCAATGTGGGACGCGACAGCGACGTGGCCATCGGCACCGACGGGCTGCCCGTCATCAGCCACTGGGACTACGCGGCGCAGGCGCTCCGCATCACCCATTGCGGTAACCTCCGGTGCCAGAACGGCAACATCTCGACGACCGTGGACGACCTAGCCAACGCCGTAGGCTCGCACACCACCATCGCCATCGGCGTAGACGGCTTCCCAGTGATTGCCCATCGTGACGCTACCGCGCAGGCGCTGCGCGTCACGAAGTGCTACTCGCGTGATTGCCGTTAGATAGAAACGCAGACGTCACTCGGAGGCCTTCCGGTGGTGGCTGCTGCCCTGCTGCAGTGTGCTCGCGATGGGCGCGTCAGGCACAGCACCGACGCGGTCGCCAACTCTCGGCTCAGCTCGCGCGCGTGACCAGGTGCTGGAGCTGCACCTGGCAGTCGCGGGCAAAACCCCAGCCCGCGACCGACACGGCGGCTGGCACCGTCTACGCTAGACTTTCAGTCGATGGACCGAGCGGGTCACGGCACTCAGCCAATCGGAGCGCGGCGGCTCGCGGCGGCGGCGGCGTGCGTCGCGATCGCCGCGGCCGTGGCGTGGCGTCTGGCGAACCCCTCAGAGGCCCGTTTCATGCTCGCCCCCGCTGCCATCGAGCACGTCGCCGGCTTCCAGTACTACGCCGCACTGCCGCCGACCTCGCCGGTGGCCCAGATCCTGAACGACACATCGGAGGCGCCCAGAAGATCGACGCTCGGGCTGAGCGCTGGCGATCGCGCACTCGGGCCCGCGCATTCGCTGCACGAGGCCATCAAGACCGAGGGCAAGGGCGCCTTCTCGCACTGGGATGAGGGGATCCACTTCTCCACGCCTGACAACTCCGACCCACGTCGTTCGTCAACCGCCTACACCGTGACGGCCACGACGCCGCCCACAGCCTTTGCGCGCAGCGTGACGCTCGGCGCCACTACGGCCAGCCTGTGGCTCGCACTCGTGTGCCTGCGGCTCGACTGGATGACGTCCGCCAAACTCATTGCCCTCGGCTGGGTGCTCGTGCTGGCGCCGATGGCCTGGATTCCCGACATCACGGGCCGGCTCACTGAATTGCAGTTGGCCGGCCGCACGCCGCTGCTCCTGTCGTATCTGGCCGTCGTCGCCCTCGGCATCGCCGCGCTCATGGTGGCGCCGTTCCTGTCTTCGTGGCCGCTACGCGCCACCACGTCGGTCGTGCTGCTTGCCGGCTTCCTGCTCGACCATGCGCTTCAGGTCATCTCAGGGCAGCACTTGCAGCCGGATCTCGTGCCGGTTTTCATCAGTGAGCGGGAGATGGCCGAGACCGTCGTGCCCACCTACCTGCCCGCCGTCATGCCGACACTGGCGGCAGGCGCGGCCATCCTCGCGGCGTTCCTGCTGCCGGCGCGGCGGTGGGCACGGTCGCGCAGGGCCACCGCGGTACCGCTGGTGGCTTGGCTTGGGGCGGTGGGCCTGTCGGTGGCGTCCCCAGGACACGGCCTGCACGTGCCCTCGCAGGTCGG
>JANORI010000953.1:0-2105 GCA_031415235.1 Acidobacteriota bacterium
CGGCCCAGGATGAGGCCCTTGCGGCCGGCATCCGCGCCCGACAGGTCGTCGCGCGGATCGGGCTCGGCATAGCCGCGCGCCATGGCCTCGCGCACGGCCTGCGAGAACGGCCGCCCGCCAGACACTTCCGACAGCACGAACATCAACGTGCCGCTCACGCAGCCGTCGATGCGGCGCACGCGGTCGCCGGTGTCGGCGAGCTTGCGGAACGTGTCAATCACCGGCAGGCCCGCGCCCACCGTGGCCTCGTAGCGCAAACGGCGACCGCCGCGGGATGACGCCGCGACGAGCGCGTGATACTGCGCCCACGGGCCGGCCAGCGGACGTTTGTTGGCCAGCACGATGTCGAAGCCCTGCTATGCCGCGGTCTGCAGCAGGTCGGCGGTGACTTCGCTGGTCACGTCCACGACAATCGGCCGCGACACCGCGTGGCCGGCCATCCAGCGGAGGGCCTCGCGCGCGCCGGCGCGCGTGCCGCCTAGCGTGGCGAGCAACTTGCCTGCGTCTTTGTCGCGGGCGAGCCGCAGCAGACGCGCTCGCGACAGTCCCTTGGCGTCGAAGACGTAGCCCGAGCGGTCGAGCAGCCCCACGATGCGCACGCGCTGCTGTCCGAGCTGTGCGGCGATCTGGTCGGCCAGCGCCCGGCCCACGCGGCCGAAGCCGAGCAGCACGACGTCGGTGTAGGGCACGGTCTGCGCCGTGCCGCCGCCGATTTTCGACAATTGGAAGGCGGCATGCACGTGCCTGGCCGCGTCGGGTGCCGCCGACGAGGCCACGACAAACGAGATGTTGCGCTCCGACGATCCCTGCGCGATGGCAATCACGTTGATGCCGCCAGAGGCCAGCGCCGAGAAGACGCGCGCCGCAATTCCCGGCGAGCCCGCCATGCCGTCGCCCACCACGGCCATCACGGCCACGTCGTGACGCGCGTGCACGCCGTCGATGAGCCCGCTGGCGATCTCGAGTGCCATCGCTTTGCGCACGGCGCGTACCGCGCGGTCGGCCTCCTCGGCCGGTACGGTGAAGCCGATGGAGCTCTCGGACGAGCCTTGGAAGATCGTCGACACCGACAAGCGTTCGGTATCCACGGCGGTGAACGTGCGCGCCGCGATGCCGTGCACGCCCACCATGCCCTTACCGGCCACGGTGATGACTGCCTGTTTCGGCAAGAGCGCCAGCGCCTTCACGGGATAGCCGGGCAACGACTGGCGCGCCGACACCACGGTGCCGGGCAGATCGGTGTTGACGAACGAGCGCACGTGCAGCGGAATTCGTGTGCCCACAAGCGGGATCAGCGCGCGCGGATGCAGCACCTTGGCGCCGTAGTGCGCAACCTCGGCTGCCTCCTGATGGTGCAGCGCCGGAATCACGCGGGCATCGGGCACGAGCCGGGGATCGGCCGTGAGGATGCCAGGCACGTCCTTCCACAACACCACCCGCGAGGCGCCGAGTGCGCGGCCGAGCACCGTGGCCGTCAGATCGGAACCGCCACGGCCGAGCGTGGTGGTGCTGCCGTCGGGCGCGCACCCGATGAACCCGGGTACCACCGGCACCGTGCCCGCCGCCACGAGTGGGCGCAGCACCCGCCGCGACGCCCTGGTGGTATCGGCCATCAGCGGCGTGGCGCCGCCGTGCAGGTCGTCGGTGTGCACGACGGTCAGCGCGTCGACGGCCAACGCGCGTGTTCCGGCGCGTTTCACGGCCGCCGCGAGCACGAGCGCCGACAACTGCTCGCCGCGCGACAGCAACGCATCGCGCGTGCGCGGTGCCAGGTGCCGCAGCACGTTCACGGCGCGGCAGAGGTCGCGGTACTCGGTCACGGCGGTGGAAATAGCGCGCTCGGTGGCCACGGCGGTCGACCGGCCCAGGGCCGTGCGTGCCGCCTGCCGGTGCCGTGTCGCCAACGCGGCCGCACAGCGTTCCGCCTCCGCCATCCGGCCCTGCGCGGCGTGGGTGGCGCCTTCGAGCAGCAGATCGGTGACGCCGCCGAGCGCCGAGGCCACGACCACGAGCGGTCCCGGATGGGCGGCAATCTTCTGGCCGGCCCGGTCGATGGCTTTGCCGTCTGCCAGGGCGGCTCCACCGAATTTCCAGACCTCGAGCGG
>JANORI010000954.1:0-2576 GCA_031415235.1 Acidobacteriota bacterium
TAGCGCGGATCGCGGCAGATTCGTCCGGCAGGAAACACGAACTGCCATCGCCACTCGGCCGGCGCGTTGGGACACGTGCGATCCAGCGCGAACGGCAACGCCACCCGCCCGAACCCGCGCGCGAGATCCGCTTCATGGAGCCGACGCACGGCGGCCAAGTGCCCCGTCAGCATCTCCCTGACCGCCGCTGGCAACATGGTGACGATAGTAAACATTAGAACGGTCTGGGGGTGACAGATGAAGGACCTCCCACCCGGCGACTACTGGGTGCGAACGGTCGATCCTCGTCGGGACGAGGCACCCCAACGCCCGCCTGATAGACCCCCGGGGGCACGTCGGTGAACTCAGAACCGGCCGCTCGAGCCGCTGCTGCAGGTGAACGAAGGATCGGTCTTCGGCTGGCCGTATTGCTTATACGACGGCAAGGTCAACAAGATGATCCTGGCGCCCGAGTACGGAGGCGACGGCACGGCCATCGGCCGCTGCGCGCAGTCCGAAGCGCCGGTGGCGGGCTTCCCCGCCCACTACGCGCCGGTGGACCTGCAGTTCTTCACCAGCACGACCCTGCCCGCGAAGTACCGCAGCGGCGCCTTCATCGTGATGCGCGGGTCGTGGAACCGCGCGCCGGCGCCCATGGCCGGCTACAACGTCCTCTGTCAGCCGTTCGAGAAGTGCAAGCCGAGCGGCCGCTACGAGGCGTCCGCCGATGGCTTCGCCGGCAAGACGCCGCTCATGAGCCCGAGCGACGCGGCGGCGCGGCCCAACGGCATCGCGCTCGGTCCCGACGGCTCGCTCTTCATCACCGAGAGCGTCAAGGGCAAGACCTGGCGCGTGTTCGCCCGCGGGCAGCAGCCTTCACGCGGCGTCGGCCTCGCGGTCCTTATCGCGTCTCTGGACGCGATGCGGTTTCCATGGGCAGGCTCGGATCTGCCGTCCACTCGCTCAGTGAACCGTCGTAGATGGCGACGTCGTCGTGGCCGAGGAGGGCGAGAGCGAAGGCCGCGCTGCTTGCGGCAATGCCGCCCCCACAATAGGTGACGACGCGTGAAGCCGTCGTCGCACCAACGCTCTCCAGACGGGCGCGAAGGGGGGCCGGGGCGAGATAGGCGTGCGTCTCGGGGTCGACGACGCTGGGGAAAGGCACGTTGACGGCCGATTCGATGTGGCCCGGCCGGCCGTAGAACGACGTCTGCCCGGCGTAGTGCTCGGGTGTCATCGCATCGACGAGGCACGTTCCAGGATCGCCGATTGACCGCAGGACGTCATTGCTCCCGACAAAGCAGTTGCGGCGCCGCGTGACCTTGAATGTCGCAATCGGTGGCGTGGGTACGTCGGAAGAGGTCTGGCGGCCTTCGGCCGTCCACTTGTGCCAGCCGCCGTTCAGAACCGCCGCCGCATCGAACCCGTAGGCCCGCAGCATCCACCACAAGCGGGCCGCCCACATGTTCATGAAACCGTCGTACAGGACGACGCGGGTGCCGTCACCGACGCCGTGGCGCGACATGACGTCCGCAAACTGGCCGGCCGGTGGGAGCATGAACTGAAGTGCGTGATCGTGGTCCGACAGGTCCTGATTGAAGTCGACGAACGTCGCGCCGGGGACGTGCGCGGCCTTCCATGCAGCCGCGGCCGGCACGAAGCGTAAGCCATGGGCCTCGCCTTCCGCCGGCAGCATGTCGATACGGCAATCGATGACGCGGAGATCGGCGTCACCAAGGTGCGCCTCGAGCCAGTCCGTTTCGACGAGATAATCCGGGTTTGCGTAAGTCATCCTCTTCCTCCTTGCCGGCGGGGTCCGCTGGGACTGGTCACCTTCCGGACACGCCGATGGCGACGGGCCTGACCGGAGATCCTGCCGCGCCTTTCGCTCTGAGCGGCAAGGAGATGGCACACGACGTCCAGACCTTGTCGCGAGCCAGCTCGTCCAGCTTCGCATTCTCAAGCGTGTGATCCGACCATCACTGCGCGACGCTCGGCCAGATACTGCGCCGCATCGTAGGACAGGCCTGGGGCCATCGTGTAGTAGACCTTCTCAGTGTCCGGATCCGCCCAGCGATCGCTCCACCCCGTGTAGATCAGCACAGCGTCTCCAGGCAGGATGCCGCGCGATCCGATTCCCTGCGCGGCGACCATGGACTCGATGTGCTTGGCGGTCACGAGCTCGCCCGCTTTCATGGCGGTGCCGCCGCCGACCAGTTGCTTGGCATCGAGCAGGACGGCGGTCGTCACGATGGGAGGCGCCTTCTCCATGCCCAGCTTCAGCAACGGTGAGTCGGAGGTGGGCTTGACGTCCCGCTGCGTGAAGCCGCCGTAGTAGCGCACGCCATCGGTCGCCAGCGGTGCGGTGCCGTCCCACGGCTGCGCCAAGTAACCGAAATGGCCGAGTGCGTCCATCTGGGTACCCTGCTGGGCAGGGTTCGCCCCCTCGTTCAGCACCTCCATGTTGAAGACCTGCACCGTGCCTGGCAGGCCGCTGGTCGGCGCCGGCTTCACGGCGTAGGGACCCGCAAACGGTGAGAGCGGCATCGCGTTCGATCGCACCTGCGAGAGCTCGTACGCCCGGGCGGATGGCTGCG
>JANORI010000955.1:0-1560 GCA_031415235.1 Acidobacteriota bacterium
GGGTGACGCGCGAGATCAACGTGCGCCTCGGCCGAGTGGAGTTCCACAGCGGGGACAACGTCGAGGTGAACGTCCGGCCGTCATACGAGCGGCTGCAGGACGACTTCACGATCAGCAGCGGCATCACCCTGCCGGCGGGCCGCGACTACACGTTCACGCGCTACGAAGCGTCGATCAACACGGCCAACCAGCGCCTGTTCGCCGTGCGCCCGCGCGTGGAGTGGGGCGCGTTCCTGTCGGGCACCAGGCGCGAACTGGCCTTCGACGTGGGCATTCGTCCCCGACCGGGTGTGACCATCAACCTGACCAACGAGTGGAACCGGGTCGCGCTGGCCGAAGGGCGGTTCTCGACGCGTTTGCACCGGGCGATCATCGACACGCAGTTCAGTCCGTTCATGTACCTGGTGAACAACGTGCAGTACGACTCGGTCAGCCGCGGGCTCGGCTGGCAGTCGCGCTTCCGCTGGATCGTGCGCCCGGGCAACGACGTGTTCTTCATCTACACGCACAACTGGATCGACGACCGCCTCGACCCGAACCAGCGCTTCCGCACGCTCGACCGGCGCGGCGCCGCGAAGGTTGTCTAAACGAAGAGATTCTGACCGGGGCTCGGGACTCGGGGCTCGGGGCTGACGCGCGGGCGTTGGCCTGGTGTCTCGACGGCGAGACTCCACCCCAGCGTGCACATTCCGCACGCCGGGGACCCCGGCTGGGGCCAGCACGCCAGGACGAGCACCTGCCACCGGGCGTGCGCCCGCCGAGCGCGAGCCGAGGAGAGATACCGCGTCGGTATCTGCGCGTGACTCCGTGTCCCCGCCCTACTGCAACACGGGCGCGGTGTCGCCGGGCAGCAGCAGTTGGCGATGCGCCCAGAGCGGGGCGATGCCGTTGCTCATCACCTGCTCGTGGAACTGGCGCAGGTCGAAGGCGGCGCCGCGGGCGGCCTGCACGTCGGCGCGCAGCTTCAGCATCGCCATCTTGCCCAGGAAGTAGCCGCCGTAAGTCGGGTCGTAGGTGGCGCGCTCGGCCTCCTGGCGCGCCGCGGGCGCGGGCAGGTGCGCGCTGGTTTCGAAGAGCTCAGCGGCCTGATCGACGGTCCACGTGCCGGCGTGCTGCTGGATGCCCGAGATGAGCCGGCAGATGCGCGTGAGCGCTTCGCTCACCTGCGCCATGCGGTAGCGCGGGTCGTCGGCGCGGAAGCCCTGGTCGAGCATCATCTGCTCGGCGTAGTGGGCCCAGCCGTCCTGGCCCGATGACGGCTGCGGAAACGGGTTGAGACCGATCCAGATGCGGCGGATCTTGCCCGGCGTCTTGCGCATGAACACGCTGTGCACGTAGTGGCCGGGCATTACTTCGTGGGCGCTGATCACGGTGAGCGTGGGGATGTTGAACTTCTGCAGCCAGGCGTCCTGCTGCGCTGCCGGCCATTCGGCCCGGGCGTCGGTGATGTAGAAGTAGCTCTTCACGGGCGTGAGCTCGAGCGGCGGCGACGAATGCATCGACGCCAGGCCGAGGTCGAAGGGCGGCGCGGCCGCGACGATCACCCGTTCGGACGGCGGC
>JANORI010000956.1:0-3551 GCA_031415235.1 Acidobacteriota bacterium
GCGCGCCGGCGAAGGTCTCGGCACATCGGCAGGCAGGGCGAGGTGCGTCAAGATCCGCCGCGCCACGGCCGACGCCTCGATCAGCGCGATCAGCCGCAGGCGCCCGCCGCAGCGCGGGCACGCTAGCACGTCCACCTCGAAGGAGTGCCTTTCATACTGCACCTCCCGCAGCGGTGTTGTCACTGGTGCCGGTGGTACTGGGCACGCGTGTGTCTCCCGCGTGCGCGTTGAGCGCGCGATCCGGAGGCCAGTATAGCCACTCGCCCCGGTCGTTGCAGATGCGCCCCGTGATGCGGCCCTCGGCGCGCCACCGACCGAGGGTCGTCCGGCGGACACTGAGCGTGGCCTCGATCTGTTTTGTCGTGAGCCAGCCCGCCGCGGTCAACCGCGTCTTGAGGTTCGTGAGCTTGTGCGAGAAGCGGACCCAGTGGACACTGACCCGATCGAAGGCGTCGCCGGCCCCAGTGCGCAGGCCACGTTCGTTGAGGTGGTGGGCGACTTGGGCATCGGTGTACTCGTCGAGGAGGGCATCGATCTGCTGGCGCACGTCCTCGTGCGTGACGCGCCGCTGCTGGGCGGTGAGCGGGCGAGGGACCGTCAACGTCGTCGTGGCGCCGCCGCGGAAGCGGACGCCGATGGTCACCTGGTGTTGCTTGAGGAGCGTGACGTCTTCGATGAGCAAGGCGAGCATCCGCTTGCGCTCGCGGTGCGGGGTCTGCGGGTCGCGCCAGACGGCCGGGACATCGGTGGCGAGCGCGAGGATGCGCGCGCGTTCGTGCTCGTCGATGACCAGACGATCGCTGGCGCGCTGGCGCTGGTACTCCTCCTGCGCCTGGGCCAGCGCCCGCAACCGCGCGTTCCAGTCGGTTTCCAGGGAGTCGGCGACGAGGCGGTTGGCCGGATCGACCTGGAGGTAGCGATAGCGGGCATGGTCGGCGTCGTACTGCGCGCGTTCGACGTGGCGGTGACGGAGGCGATCGGCCTCGTCGAGGCGCGCCGTGATCTCCAGCTGGACGGCGAGCGTCAACTCGAGCGCCATCGGGGTCACGGCGTCGATGAGCAGCTGGGCGACCGCGGCATCGATCGCGGTGCCAAGGATGTTCTGACACAGGGGATCCCCGAAGAGTCGACCACGACCCACGCACACATAGGTGGGGATGAGCGGCCCGCTGCGGCGCGTGTGGTAGCGCATGTGCATCCGGCTGCCACAGAGCCCACAGACGGCACGGCCCTGCAGGAGGCCAGGGCCCTCCCGCGGCGGTGTCTGGCGCAGTTTCGTCGCGATCGCCGCCGCCGACACGAGGAGGCGTTGCTGGGTGCGCTCATAGTCCTCCCACGCAATGTAGGCGGGGTGCGCATCTCGGATCAGCGCGAGCCACTCGCTCGCAGGCAGCCGTGCCGAGTGCACGTGCCCGTCGGGACGTGTGCGGGTGCGGGTCCGCCCATAGGCATACGCGCCGGCGTACCACGGGTTGTGGAGCGCACTGGCCACGCGCCCGAGGCACAGCGGCGCCCACGTCAGGTCGCCCGTGTGGGGGCCGGCCGCCACCCGCGTCGGATACAGCAGCCCCTGCTCGCGGAAGTACTTCACGGTGGCGTGGGCGGCGCCCGTGCGGACAAACGTGGCGAAGAGCAGGCGGACGCTGTCCTGGACGTGGGTGTCGGGATCGAGGACGACGCGCCCCGCGCCGTCGTAGAGGAAGCCGATCGGGAGCCGCACGCGGAGCGCACCCCGGCGCGCCTTGTTGATGATGCCGCCCCGCAACCGGGCGCTCAGTACGTGCAGCTCGGCCTCGCTCATTGTCCCCTTGAGGCCGAGCAGCAACCGGTCATTGAAGTGCGCGGGATCGTAGATGCCGTCCTCGTCGAGGATGAGCGTATCGGTGAGCGCACACATCTCCAGGAGCCGATGCCAATCGGTGGAGTTGCGCGCCAACCGCGAGACCTCCAGGCCTAGCACGATGCCGGCGCGGCCCATGCCGACCTCGGTGACCAGTCGCTGGAACCCCTGGCGGTCCACCGCGGAGGCGCCCGAGAGCCCCAGGTCGGTATCGATGACGATGACCCGATCATCAGGCCAGCCCAGTGCGACGGCGCGCTGACGGAGCGCGTACTGGCGCTGGGTACTCTCGGTGTTCTCGAACACCTGCCGGACCGTCGACTGGCGGACGTACAGATACGCGCCGCGTGTGAGGTGCCCCGCGGTGACTTTCTGGTGCGTCTCGGCGGTCATACGTGTCTCTCCTTGCGACCCTGGCCCAGCGCCATACTGGCCAGCACGCGGATCAGTCCGAGGTGAACGTCATCGGAGACACGCGGGATGCCGGCCCCGTCGGGGGCCGACGGCACGGCCGTCACCGGGTCGGCTTCGGGAGACCGTCGCGTCATCCACGCCGCCAGGCCCTCTCGCCGCACGACGACCAGCCCGAGCCGCCCGGAGACCGCGCCCGCGATCACGAGCCCGCGCAACGCCTCGTACGCCCCCTGCGCCGGGTCGCCGTCCCGCACCACGGTCGGGGCGACCGTCACCGCCGTTTTTTTTCCCGGCGCGCGAGGGCGCGCTCCACACTGCGGGGGTGCACCGTGCGGGTGAAGCGCTCGCGCACGCGGCGCGCCAGCTCCGGCGCGCGCACCGACGGATCCTCGGCCCGCTGGTGGAGGAGGAACTCGACGACGTCCGTGTCCAGCTTGTGGGCGCGGCGCGGGCCGGGTTTGCTCGGGACGAGCGCGGCCAATCCGCCGCGCTGGAGGGCCGCCTGGGCCTGATAAAACGTGGGACGAGAGACCCCGAAGGCCGCGGCGGCGTGGCTCGCCGGGTGCGCATCGACGCGCACCCGGCGCACCATCTCGTACTTGACCTGGACGAGGTCGCGGGCATCGAAGAAGTCCGCGTTCGGGCTGGTAAACAGCGGATCCGAGACCTTGTCCGGACGGGGGTTGAGACTGCGGCGTTGGCGGAGCGCATCGATCTTGGGATCTGGCGGTGTGGACTTGGCCATGAGCGACTCCGGAGCGGCACGACAGATGTGTAAGTATATTTATGCCATCATGTGGGCGGCTTGTCAAGCAGGATCGATCGCCGGGCCCAGACCCGCATCCACAGATAACAGCGGGCCGGCTTCGGAGGCGCACTCGCGACACGAACATCGGCACGAGCGGCATAATTCTCGTTACATATACGGCACAATTCACCTTACACCTCCGTCCCGCCATCCGCGCCCCTCTCACCCCGGAGCCTCGCGACAAGCCTGGTCAGTTCGATCAGATCCTCGACACGGAACGGGACGCGTCCCGCACCGACCGCGGTCACGGGATCCTCCGGCGCGACACTCGTCCAGCGGGCCGGCAGCGAGGCCAGGTGTCCCTCCCGATCGCGGTAGAAGACCCGCTCTTCACCCCAGTGGGGCCGCTGAAGGACGAAGTCGATCTCCTGCCCGAATTGCGGATGGAACGGATGGGTGATCCGGACGGGCCCCGTCACGTCCCGGGGGCCGACTGCAGTTGATATGGTGCTCAAACGCGCGGCGCATCAGCTGGGCCCACGACGCGCC
>JANORI010000957.1:0-3279 GCA_031415235.1 Acidobacteriota bacterium
CGCTCGCCCCTCACGGCGATGCGTCACCTGACCGAGCTGCTCGAAGACGGTCACACGCCGGCGGACCGGGTGCCGCACTACTACCGCGCCCTTGGCAAGGAGACGCGCCGCCTTCAGGCGCTCGTCGAGAGCCTGCTCGACTTCGGACGGATGGAGGCCGGACGACGCACATACCAGATGGAAGAAACCAGCGCCACCGCGATTGCCGAGCGCGTGGTCGAAGAGTTCGCGGGCTCTCCCTTCGATCGGCGCATCGAGTGGACGGCGCCGGAGGCCGGCGCGCCGGCACACACGGGTGCCATTCGTGCGGACCGCGACGCTTTGGCGCTTGCCCTGCGCAATCTTGTCGACAACGCCCTCAAATATTCACCCGACCCTGCTCCCGTCCGCGTATCCGTGCACTCCGACGACGAGTCCACGCGCATCGCCGTAGCCGACGAGGGGCCAGGCGTGCTGCCACGCGAGCAGCGCGACATCTTCCGGAAGTTCGTGCGAGGGAGCGCAGCCGGCCTGCTGAACATCAAGGGCACCGGCATCGGGCTTGCGATGGCCGACCACATCGTGCGCGACCACGGAGGACGCCTGACGCTCGAGAGCGAACCCGGGCGCGGCAGCTGTTTCACGATCGTGCTGCCGACCGTACGTCTGCGCGTGGTTCCGGTCGTGCTGCCGGCTGACGCGAGGCGCGCATGAGCCCCACGTTGCCAGTCACGCGCCTGCTGATCGTCGAGGACGAGCCCAGCATCGCTCTGGCACTCGGAGACGATCTCACGCGAGAAGGATACGAGACCGTGCTCGTCTCCGACGGAGTCGAGGCGGTGCGACGCGCCCTGGTCGAGCCCTTCGATCTCATCCTGCTCGACGTCATGCTGCCGGGCCTGGACGGATTCGACGTGTGCCGCGAGGTTCGCCGTGCCGGCCGGACGATGCCCATCGTGCTGCTGACGGCCAAGGCCCAGGAAGCAGAGAAAGTGCTCGGCCTCGAGCTGGGTGCCGACGACTACGTGACGAAGCCCTACAGTGCGCGGGAACTGCGCGCCCGGATCAAGGCCCACCTGCGCCGCCGTGAGGCGCCGGCGCCAGACCGCTATCGATTCGGCGATGCCGAGCTGGACCTGACACGCTGCGAGCTTCGGCGCGCGGGCGCGGTCGTGGAGCTTTCGGCGCTCGAGTTCAAGCTCCTGACGGCGTTCGTCACGAGGGCGGGCCGCGTGCTCTCGCGCACGCAGCTGCTCGACGACGTGTGGGGCGCGGGGACACACGTGACCGACCGCGTCGTGGACAACCAGGTGACGAATCTGCGCAAGAAGATCGAGCCGACCCCGGACCGGCCGCGGTTCCTCGTGTCGCTGCGTGGCCTCGGGTACCGCTTCGACCTGACGCCACCTGCTGCGGGCGCTATGGAGGCGTGACCGAGCGGTGACAATCGCGGCACGAGCCGCCGACACGCCGCGCGTAGGCTGTCGTCGTGGAGGAGTCGATGAAGCAGATACTGACCGTTGCGCTCGCGCTCGTGGTGGCCGGAACCCTGGTGGTCGCGCAGAACCCGCGCGATCCGCAGGTGCTGTTCAAGGCCGCGCAGCACACCGAAGAGGTTCAGGGCGACCTGAAGGCGGCCATTGCGCAGTACCAACTGGTGGTGGCCGCCGGCAATCGCGCGCTGGCTGCGCAGGCGCTGGTGCGCATGGCGGCGTGCTACCAGAAGCTGGGCGACGTGCAGGCGCGCACCATCTACCAGCAACTGGTGCGTGACTACGCCGAGCAGAAAGAGGCTGTCGCCATCGCCCGTGCGCAGCTGGGAGACGGCAACAGCGGCGGGCCCAAGAGCGGAGACCGCGCGGTGTGGACGGGGCCGTACGTGGACCTCTTCGGTCAGGTCTCAGCCGACGGCCGGTTCATCAGCTTCACGGACTGGATGCGCTCCTTCAACCTCATGGTCCACGACGTAGCCCGGCACACGGATATCGCGTTGACGAACAACCAGCCCTTTGTGAACAACCCCACGGCGGTCTATGCCGGCCAGGCCATGTGGTCTTCCATCTCGAAGGACGGCAAGCAGGTGGCGTACGGCTGGTGGAGCGACAAGCCGGACCGCCCCGAGCTCCGCATTGCCGCCCTGGACACCGCTGGGGCTCCAAAGCACCGTGCGCTGCTCACGTTCAAGGCCGACGAGGTAAGGTTTCCCGGGGCCTACGACTGGTCCCCGGATGGAAAGTGGATTGCGGTGGTACTCGCCCGCACCGACGGGACGAGTCAGATCGCCCTGGCGGCGGTCGCCGACGGCGCCCTTCGAGTGTTGAAGACCACCGGCTGGCAGGGGCCCGATCGACTGTTCTTTTCGCCCGACGGCCGGTACCTCGCCTACGACCTTCCGGCCACCGACACGAGCGTCGCGCGTGACGTGTTCGTCCTGGCCGCCGACGCGAGCCGCGAGATCGCGGTGGTTGTGCACCCCGCGCAGGACCGACTCATGGGGTGGTCGCCCGACGGCGCCCACGTGCTGTTCAGCAGCGACAGGACCGGGTCGACCGGGCTATGGAGCCAGGGGTTCGCGAACGGGCAACGGCAAGGGTCGCCCGAGCTGGTGCGACCCGACATCGGCGCGTCCAGTTTTTCGCTCGGCCTGACCCGCGCTGGCGCGCTGTATCTCTACCGGAGCGTCGGCAATCGGGATCTGCGGATCGCGCCGATCGACCTCGCCACGGGTCGCTTGTCGGCACCGGCTCGCGAGTTCGGCCAAGGGTTTCTACCGAGTCCTCGCACACCAGGCTGGTCGCGCGACGGCACGCAGCTGGCCTACCAGGCGTGTAACGGCGACTGCGTGGCGATTCGGTCGGTGGAGACCGGTGCCGTGCGCCAGCTACCGCGCACCGTTCTGTATCCGCGGGATCCGAGATGGGCACCCGACGGTCGGTCGCTCGTCGTCGCCGCGCGCGACACGAGGGGGCGCAATGGACTCTTCCAGCTCGACGCGCAGTCGGGTGCGATCCTGTGGACACTCGATGGACCGGCGTTCAACTCGTTCCCGCAGTGGTCGCCGGATGGCACGAAGATTCTCTACCTGGCCCGCCGCGACGGCGTCATGGAGCACAACCTCCAGGCCGGCACCGGGCGGCAGATCGTCAAGAACCCGCAACTCAACTACGACCTCAGCCTGTCCCCGGACGGACGGTTCATGGCGGCGAGGGCGCTCGACAACCCGAACGCGACACAGACGCTGCAGGTGATTCCCGCTGGAGGCGGCGCACCTCGCGAGTTGCTGCGCGTGCACGGACCCGA
>JANORI010000958.1:0-2206 GCA_031415235.1 Acidobacteriota bacterium
AAGAAGTCCGAAAACACCGTGCGGCCATCGCAGCCGAGCACGGGAATCGACTCGAGGCGATCCTCGCGGCGTTTCAACGCGAGGAGGCGGACTGGCCAGGGGGCACAATCTCACGCCCGCCCAAGGAACTGGCCACACCAACGTCTAAGGCGAAGGGCCTTGGAACTCGACCGCCCAACAAGCGGCTGCCCCGGACGACCGCTCGTCAACAGCAGTGAGCGGTCGCCGGCTTGACCGACCATCGGCGGCGGCTCACAGGGGCGGAATCGACTGGCGAATCTCGTCAAGCAGCGTGATGGTGCCGTGGGTCGTGCAGACCTCGCGGCTCAACACCCGGACGCGCTCGCGGCGTCTGAACCGAGCGGTGTCGTGCGGGTCATCACTGCACAGAAACAACTCGCAGACGAATGGACTGTGCCGTCACCGCCTCGAAGGCGGCCTGTGATTCGAGGCCCAGATCGTGAAGGGAATGGTCGCGTGATCGAGCGCGTCGATCACCGCAACGGCAGCCTCGTCCGCCGTCATGACTGATCGAGTGAGCTGACCCGGTCCAGACGCGCGCAGAGCAGCGCCTGGACGCCCGCAACATCCAGATCCGGATGTTGATGACGGATGCCATCTCGCATCACGCGGCAGGCGCGCTCGAACAACCGCGGCCCTTCGAGCAGCATGTCTTCCGGTGCCATCGCGCGCGCGCGGACGACTTCTTCCGGTAGAGGAGGTCCGCAACAACGGCGATCGGCTCCATGGTCACGACGTCATTCTAACCTGCGAGAGCGCACCCACCCATAAGCGCTCCAGGCACCCGCCTCCGCTCGCGCCAAGGTTCGCGAGCTACGGCGGGGGCCTGCGCAGCCGGTGGCACGAGGGCGCACCACGAACACCACGTCGCGGGCAGCAGATCGGCGAACAGCGGTTCGAGCCGCGTGACGCTCGAGCGCGGCACGGTCGTTCTGGTCGAGCTCGATCCCACGCTTGGCCACGAACAGCGCGGCGTTCGGAAGTCCGTCTCCGCGGCTCCTTGGTTTACTGGTCAGGAGACGATCTGGATCGCGTGATAGCGATGGCCGCGCCGCACGCGGTACGTCTGGAAGTCGTTCCGGTCGATCGTGAACACGCGGCGAGTGCAGAGGGCCTCTGCGGCGGTCACGAGCGACGCATCGGCAAGATCCATGGGATGGTCCGCGTACAACTCCATGAGCTCGAACGCCCGTGTCAAGGTGGTCCGGTCAAGGAACCAGACCGACAGTCCGCCCTGCTCAATGAAGTCTCTCAAGCGGTCTGACCCGATGCTGGCCGGACCAAGGATATGAAACGCCTCGGTCAGCACGGGCGTGGTGGTCACGATCGACTCTCGGATCCCCTTGAGCGCCGTGGCGCATCTGCCGTGCTGTCCGTCCTGGGGATCGAACAGCGCGACGAGGGGCCTCGTGTCCACGAGGATCATCGGCGAAGCTTCTTGCGTAGCGCGGCGACCACGCCGCGGCGCGTTGCGGTGGACGGCACGCCCGCGTAGCCGCCAGGGCCGAGGTCGAGCAGCTGGTAGACGTCGTACGGGCTTCGCCGCGACTCCTCTCCGACGCGCTGTTTGAGGGTTTGCAACCCCTGCTTGAGCGCTTCCGAAATCGGCAGCCCAGTGGCGTCCCGAATCTGTTGGAGTGCCGCCTCCGCTTCGTCATCGAGTCTCACCGTCCGCGTGGCCACTATCGACCTCCTGTATTACGCATCGTATTACGATGGTGGCCACGCGTCAACGGCGGCACACGCGTCGGGCAGAATGGCCAGGGGGTGCGTGCCCGGTGCACTTCGCCCCACCCATAGGCACCCCAGGCACCCGCCTCCGCTCGCGCTAAGGTTCGCGAGCTATGGCGAGGTCTCGCCGTAGCGGTCGTCGGCCGCGAAGGCGGACCGTACGCACCAGAGGCACCCTACTTCGCGGGCAGCTTCGCCTTCAGCTCTTCCAGCCAGTTGAGGACGACGACCATCGTCGGCGCCTGCGCGCCGGCCGCCTCCTTGATCATCAGGAACCGCTGGCCGTCGGGGGAGACGTCGTAGGTGCGACCGAGCACGCCGCCGCTGACATACCGCGTCTCGAACAGCGTGGTCGTGGTGCCGGCGCTGAAGGTCGGGGCCGTCTGGACCGGGACGCGGGTCATCGCCCCGGCACTATCGAGATAGAACAGTTCGGTGCCGTTCCGCGCCCACA
>JANORI010000959.1:0-1667 GCA_031415235.1 Acidobacteriota bacterium
GCTTCGGAACGACCGTGGATGATGATCGTGCCGCCTTCGGCACGGGCGGTCGCGAAGGTCGTCCGCGTCAGACGCTCGCCCGTCCGCACGAGCTGATGGAGCCGAAACCTCGCATCGGGCCAGGTCTTAGTCGCCAGCCGCTAGAACAGCCGCTCGCGCTACTTCGCCCGCGCCATGGCCATGACCACGTCGTACTGGAACCGGACGAAGCGGTGCAGCTCCGAGACCAGGATCCGCTCCTGATCGCTGTGCGCGCCGAAGCCTTTCTGGCCATCTTCAGAGTCGGTCGCCGGGCCGATGCCGTAGCACTGCGGCCCCTTCGCGCGGATGTTCGACATGTCGGTCGCGCCCGTGCCCATCGTGGGCAGTGTCACCGTGTCGTAGTGCTTCGCGATCTGCGCCTCGATCGCGGCGAAGGCCTCGGTGTTGAGGCGCGAACCGCCGGCGGGCCGGTACCGGTCACGGGCCCAGCGGACTTCCACCTTTGGGTCGCTCACCACCTTGCGCACCTGGTCGAGAAATTTCTCCTGATCCTCGTCGGGGTGCAGGCGCACGTCGAGCGTGGCCTTGGCTTCCGACGGGATCACGTTGTAGCGGAAGCCCGTCGTCACGATCGTGGGCACGAGCGAGGTGTGCGTCATCGACCAGTGCTGGGGCTCGTTCACGAGCATCCAGTCCTCGGCCGGGCCGTGCACCTTCGGGTCGGGGTTCAGCAATGCGCGATACCGCTGGGCCACGGCCGGCTCGACGATCGTCGTGAGCTTCTTGAAGTACGAGGCCGTCGTCTCATTGAGACGCAGCGGCGGTTTCCAGGCGCCGATCTTTCCCACCGCGGCCGCCACGCCGAGCACGGCGCTGTTCTGGTTCGGCACCGAGCCGTGACCCGCCGGCCCCGTCACGATGAGTTCGATCGGCCGCGGCTCTTTTTCGGTCGTGCCGATATTGGCCTGCACGACCTTGCCGCCGCGCCGCACCACCCCGCCGCCCTCGGCCAGGCAGAACTCCGCGTCGATCGCGTCGAAGTGGTTGTCGACCATGAACTGCGCGCCCACGTCTGGGGCGCCTTCCTCACCGGACTCGGCCAGCAGGATCACGTCGCGGTCGAGCGCGGCACCTGTGCGCTTCAACTGCAGGATCAGCATCAGCCCGGCGACCAGGTTGTCCTTGTCGTCAACCGTGCCGCGGCCATAGACGTAGCCGCCGTCGATGGTGGCGCCAAACGGCGGGAACGTCCACTTCTTGGGGTCGACCGTGACGACGTCGGTGTGTCCCAGCACGAGGATCGGCTTCTTCTTGCCGTTGCCCGTGATGCGCACGACCAGGTTCGGCCGCGTGGGGTCTTGCGCGAATACCTGATACGGGATGCCCTCGGCGTCGAGCACCTGCTTCAGGTACTCCACCGCCCGGATCTCGTTGCCTGGCGGGCTGCTGGTGTCGCGCTGCAGCAGCGCCTGGAAATGCGTGAGCGTTTCCGCCTCGAAGGCCGGCGTGCCGGGGCCGCTCTGGCCGTGCGGCAGGGCGACGGCACCAACGACAGCGAGGGACGTGAGCAGGACGCGTCGGAACATGCCGCCATGGTACACGCGACCGCCAACGCTACGCCGTGGTCCCGTGATGCGCACGACCAGGTTCGGCCGCGTGGGGTCTTGCGCGAATACCTGATACGG
>JANORI010000960.1:0-6287 GCA_031415235.1 Acidobacteriota bacterium
TTGGCGATTGAGCGGCGAGAACCAAGTCGCGACTGGGTTGCGCGGCGCGCTGGCCCTGACGCTCCGCACTTGGAGACCCAGCCCGCCCGGGCGGATTATGGCTGTCGCTCGATTCGGCCGTACGCACCATTAGGCACCTGATTTTCCCGTCTATAATCCCCAGCGCGTGTCCCTCACCCCCGGCACCCGCCTCGGCGTCTACGAAGTGACCGCGCCGCTCGGCGAAGGCGGCATGGGTCAGGTGTGGCGCGCCACCGAGCCTTCGCAGCTACGACGTCTCCCCGGACGGCCAGCGGTTCCTGATGATCAAGGAGGCGGGGGGCACCGCGCAGGCGCCGACGATGGTCGTCGTCCTCCACTGGCTGCAAGAGTTGAAGGCGAAGCTGCCCACACAGTAGGGCACCGAAGCTTGGGTTCGTCGTTCAGCTAACCGGTTGACGACGCACGACGTCTGGCTCCACGTGGTGGATTCACAACGGGTGAGCCACTATTCCGCAGTGGACCGGCGTTCCCGCCCGTCGATGTGATTCGACCGGGTTCCTGGAGACATTCTGGAGACGGGAAAGGCGTGAGAGGGCGCGTCATGCGGGTCATGACGGCAAGCGACGCAGGAAGTCGCGCGGCGTGACGATCGCGAAGACGTCCTCGTCCGTGTAGATGCCCTGAGCGCGTGCCTGCGGCAGCAGTTCGGCGCGAGCCGATGCGAGGCTTGTGAGCAGCTCGTCCTGTTCGAGCGCGCGTCGTACCAGCTGGCTCACCGACAGTGTCTGCGCCTTGGCGCGCCGCTCCAGGCTGCGCCGCGTGCCCTTGGGCAGGCGAATGGTCAGGACTTCTTCCATGTGTATGACTGTGTCATACCATGGGCGAGCGTCAAGTTGAGTCCAAGCGCGCTCACCGACGCGATTCGGTTGGTTGTGGCGGTGGCAGGGGATAGATGGCTGCCTGCAAATCGTCGCGCGTCAGCCGGGGGTACGCATCGAGCAGATCCGCCTCAGATGCGCCCTCGCTCAGCTTGCGAAGCAGCAGGTCCACGGGAATCCTGGTGCCTCGAATGACCGGCTTCCCGAGCATGATGCGAGGATCGATTCGATGCGGTCAGTCGTCATGAACGCTCCCAATGTGCGGAACCCGGGAGGTTGGCTCCTCCGCAAGAATTGTGGCACAGCCAACGTAGCCGGCGCGAACACCAGCGCCTGCACGAACGGCCGCCGGCTCACGCGCTCCGCCAGGTCGCGGAAGCGCGGCGCCACCCGCAGCCCCAGCAGCAGCGCGATTGTGGCGAACCCGTAGATCGTGCCGGCCACGAGCATCACCGCGCGCGTGCGGTAGAGCGCCTCGGCTTTGGCGCGGACGTCTGGCGGCAGCGTGTAGCTCGTGACCACGTCCGGCTGCGCGAGCGCGACGGCTGGCGCGGCAAGGGCTGCCGTCAGCGGCAGGGGCAGGATGAGGCGGATCGGGTGGGTCACACCCGGATGCTACCCCTCGCGCGCCGCCCGCGCGAGGGCCTGGTCCAGCGTGACGAGCGGCAGGCCGAGCGTCCTTGCCAGCCACAGGTAGCTGGCGTCGTAGGGCGTGAGCCCCGTCATGGCCGCGAGCGCCACCACCTGCACCATGTCAGGCGTCACTTGCGAGAGCGGCAACCGGCGCATGTCCTTCAAGGCGTCCAGAATTGCCACCGTGTGCGCGGGCGTGCGGCGCAGTTTTTTCCACGCCACATGCGCGAGCTCGAACTGAATCAGCGACGGAGCGTGCATCACTTCGCGGCGCAGCACCTCGCGGACGCCATCGCCCTCGGGCTCGTCGAACAGCATGGCCGCAAGGGCGGACGCATCAACGACGACGGCCATCGCGCAGCGCCCTGATGATCGCGGTGGATTCCGATGGTCCGCGAAGGCCCAGCGCCTTCACCTTTTCGGCGAGTTCGTCGATGGTGATGGATGGCTGCGCGGCCTCTTCCAGGATGGCGAGCAACTCGCCCTGCAGCGAGCGGTGATTGCGTGCTGCCCGCTGACGCAGCCGCTCGGCAAGTCTGTCGGGCACGTTCTTGACCGAGAGCGTCACGGGCATGGTTCCATTATGGATCTGTTTTGGCTCCATCGCATTCATCATCCGAACGGGGCCATTGCGAAGCGCATGCCACCTTCCGAGCCGGCCGCCCCGTGCCAGTCCGTGTCTCGAATCGACGCACGACCTCTCCTGTCACGCACGCTCCCTACCATCAACCGCACGGAGCCACTCGCCCCCAATGTGCTCCCGAGGTCACCCAACCATGCGCTCCCCCGTTCGTGTGCTCTGTCTCGCGCTCCTTCCGTTCACCCTCGCCTGCGGCGGCGGCGATTCCTCGCCCACCGGCCCCTCCACCACGACCCCGCCGGCCACCACGCGCGTCATCGGCGTCAGCGGCAACCTGGCGTTCGGCGACGTGGCGGTGGGCAGCCAGCGTGATCTCAGCTACTCCATCACCAACACCGGCAACGCCACGCTCACGGTCACGGGCACGACGATCTCTGGCGGATTGTCTACGCACACGCTCTTCAGCTGGACGAGCGGCACGATCGCGGCCGGTGCTTCGCAAACGGTCACGGTGCGCTTCCAGCCCACCACGGCCGGCAGCTACAACGGCACCGTCACGGTCAATGGCGACCAGACGAGTGGCGGCAATAGCATCGCGATCTCGGCCAACGCCACGGGCGGCACCGCGCAGGGCAATTGGTCGGGCCGCTACGAGGTGCAGCGCTGCGATGGCACTGGCTCGAACCAGGACTACTTCTGCTCGACCAATCGCGGTGCATTCCCGCCGGGAGCCAGCCTGCCGATCTCGATGAATCTGTCGCAGAACGGCTCGGCTGTCACGGGCTCGATCACGTTCGGACAGGTCACGGGCTCGGTGAACGGCACCATCAACAGCGCCGGCACACTCGTGCTGCAAGGCACTGCCGTGGGCGACTCAAACGCTTCCCCCATTCGGTCGAAGCGCTCGTCGATGCGTTCGAAGCCGATCTTGAACGCGTTCTTCAGGAGCGAGACGTCCGCCTTGAGCACCGACACGTCTGTCTTGAGCGCGGACACATCCGTCTTGAGCACAGACACGTCCGTCTTGAGCACGGACACGTCTGCAGTGTTGCCTATCGTCTCCTGCCCCGGTGAGGGCCTGTCACGTCGATTCGAGAAAGTGGCGTAGATCCTCGGAGAGTGCGGCGCTGCCGGTTCCGAAGCTGAAGAACCCGTGGCTGGCCCCCTCGTAGACCTGGTATCCGACCTGCGAGAACCGGGTGCGCAGGTGCTCCGCCCAGACCTTCGACGAGCGCGCCAGCTGGTCCTTCGACGCGCCGACCACGAAGGTGGGCGGCAGGTTCGTGAAGTCGCCGAGGTCCATGGGTGTGACCGCGAGTGCCGGCCGACGTGTCGTGAGAGCGTCGACACCGGCATACGACTGGAGGAACAACCGCGCACTCGGAAATCCGTCTTCCCGGAACGTGAGCCGGTCCATCACGCCGTAGAGCGAGCTGATGCTGCGCACGGTCGGCAAGGTGGCGGGGTCGATCGTGTCGAGGCGCGACAGGATGTCGCGGTTCGCGAGCGCCAGGCCGAGCATCGTGGCGAGGTTACCTCCCGCCGAGTCGCCCACCAGGTGGACCTCTCGTACGCCGTGCTCGGGTCGGTCCGCGCCTGCGGCGCGTCGAGCGGCATCGGGACGAGAGAACCAACCGCAGGTTCAGAAGAAGGGTTGAATGGCGCGGAGGCCAGACGCCTCGCCGCGGTCTACGCCGCTACAGCCCCAGCCAGTGCCTCAGCGCATCCTCCACGGCATGCGCGGTCGCCTCGTCGCAGCGTCCGACTTCGCGCACAATGCTGGCGCGCGGCACGCTCACGACTTTATCCACCATGACCTGGGAGGCCGACTTCAGGCCGGTGCGCTCACCCGGCGACAGGTTGACCCGGAAGAGAGGCGCATCGAGGCAGGCGGTGGTGATGGGGCAGATGGTCACGCTGGCATGCGTGGGATTGAAGGTGTCGGCCTGTATGACGAGTGCCGGACGGGGCTTGCCGGTGTAGGCGCCGCGGGCAGAAACGATGACGACGGCGCCGCGGGTTACTTCCACCCGCGGGGATCTCCGGCGTGCTCGATGAAGTCGAGGGTGTCACGGTCGGCATCCTGCGCGCTGGCCAACAGCGACTGTCGCCGCGCCTCTGCGTGCGGATCCGCGGCTGGGCCCGCGAGGTGCTGTTCGAGAATGGCGCGAGCCATCTCGCTCCGGCTGCGCCGAGATCGGCGGGCTTCTCGCGCGAGTCGGCGCTCCAACTCGCGCGTCAGTCTGACCGTCACGACCGCGGAGACGTTGGTGGAGTCCGGCACGATGTATACAGTATACACAAGGCCGGATGCCGTTCGAGATCCATGTGCGCCTGCTGCTGGAGTCTGCCGCCGACACGACCGGACGCGCCCGCGGGAAACTCGGCGCGGTGCCCTTCAAGGCCGTCACGCGAGCTGATCTCGACGCCGTGGCACCAAGGGCGGCCATGTCGGTCTCAATCGGTTCCAGGCACGCGTGCGCCATCTGTTCAACTGGGCGATTGCGCAGGGCTACCGAGACGACACACCGTTCAAGCGGCACGGCGTGAACGTTGTGCGGCTCGACGGCGCCGCCGAAACCGTGCGCACCCGACGGCTGTTACCAGGCGAAGAAGACGCGCTCATGGCGGTGGCCACGCCGCACTTGCGCGGCCTGCTGATTGCGGCGCTGTCAACAGGATGCCGCCTGGGGGAGCTGCTGTCGTTGCAGTGGCGCGACGTGCGGTGCGACGCGGGTGCTCGTGCGCGGGCGCTTGTGCTGCGCGCTGGCAAGACCAAGACCGGCACCCCGCGGGTCGTTCCGGTGGGGCAGCGCCTGGCCGCGGTGCTCGAGATGTTGCGGACTGACCCAGAGGGTGAGGTGCTACATCCGGACGCGTATGTGTTCAGCGACGAGGTGGGCGGGCCGATCGCGTCGATCAAGACCACGTGGCGCACTGCGTGCGAGAGCGCTGGCGTTGCCGACCTCCACTTCCACGACCTGCGCCGCGAGTTCGCGTGCTGGCTGCTGGAGTCGCGCGCCGAGCTGCACGACGTGCGTGACTTCCTCGGTCACACCAACCTCACGACCACCTCGCGCTATCTGCGCTCCACGGCGATGCGCCTGGAGCGCGCATTGCGTCTGCTGGAGGAGTCGCAGGCGGCGAGCGAGCGCACGCCACCCATGGTGCGCGAGGGCGATTCCAGCTCCAGTGCCACACCAGTGCCACACGTCGCGATTGTGGCGTACGACGTCGATGGCGCGCTCGACGCGGAAACCCTTGAGGCGATTGGCGATGGAATGGTGAGCCCAACTTGTGCGAGTTGGAACCAGATTGCGGGTTGGCTGCGGGCTGTAGGTTGCTTGAGGAAGGCCGCCTGACGGACGTCCCAGGAGTAGCCCCGCTGGCGAGGCCGTATCGCTATAATCCCCAGCAACTTGGCCCTCACTCCTGGTGCTCGCCTAGGCGTCTACGAGATCACCGCGCAGATCGGTGAAGGCGGGATGGGTGCGGTCTACCGCGCCACCGACACGAGCCTGAGCCGCCAGGTCGCGATCAAGGTGCTGCCGGACGCCTTCGCCGCGGATCCCGACCGCCTGGCGCGGTTCGAGCGCGAAGCGAAGACGCTCGCGTCACTGAATCATCCCCACATCGCCGCGATCTATGCCGTCGAGAAGTCCGGCGGCACCTTGGCGCTGGTGATGGAACTGGTCGAGGGCGACGATCTCTCGCAGCGCATCGCCCGCGGTGCGCTTCCGATCGACGAAGCGTTGCCCATCGCGAAGCAAATTGCGGAGGCACTGGAAGCCGCGCACGAGCAGGGGATCATTCATCGCGATCTGAAGCCCGCCAACATCAAAGTGCGCGCTGACGGCACGGTGAAGGTGCTCGACTTCGGCCTGGCGAAGGCGATGGACCCTGCCGCTGCGTCGAGCCCCGAGGCGATGAATTCGCCGACGATCACCTCCCCCGCGATGACGCAGGCGGGGATGATTCTCGGAACGGCCGCGTACATGGCGCCCGAGCAGGCCCGTGGGAAGGTCGTGGACAAACGCGCGGATATCTGGGCGTTTGGCGCGGTGCTGTACGAGATGCTCACAGGCAGGCGCGCGTTCGAGGGCGAGGACGTCGCCGAGACGCTCGCCAACGCGATCAACAAAGAGCCCGCGTGGGAGACGCTGGCGCCGGCTATTCCCGCTCGCGTGCGCCAGGTGCTGCGTGGTTGTCTGCAG
>JANORI010000961.1:0-2763 GCA_031415235.1 Acidobacteriota bacterium
CGGATCACCCCGAGGACTCGTTCTCGCGGCGCTTCGCGCCCGGCACGGCCGACTTCAGCCGCATCCAGCACGAAGTGTGGGATCAGTCGGGCCTGGGCAATGCCATTGCCGGTGCCACGCCGCGCGCCGAGATCGACGTGCGGGCGGCGAGTGACGTGCTCGCGGGGAAGGTCGGCGAGACGCTCACCATCGAGACGCGGGTGAAGAACCTGTCGTCGCGTCCGTTCCGCAAGCACGCCAGCTACGGCCGCCGGCTGGTGCGGCTGGGCGCGCAACTCGTCGGCGCCGACGGGGCGCTCATCAACCGCGACCACGCGCGCGCGTGGCTGCCGGGCGACATCCCGGCTGGCGGCGCGGCCGATGTGACGATCGAGGTGCCGCTGCCGGACACGCCTGGCCGCTACGCCTTGAAATTCGATCTGGTGAGCGAGGGCATCGACTGGTTCGAGAAGGCCGGCTCGCAAACGACCACACGCGACGTCGTCGTGCAGTAGCGCGCGGCTGTCAATGGGTGGCCTTCGGCCATTCCGGCCGTGGAAGCTGCCGGAGCTGTGGACGCCTTGCCCGGCGGGCCTTCAGACGGGCAACGCGCCCACAAGCTCCTTGGAAACCACAGAACGGTTTCCACAGCTCCCACCGCCAACGTCTTCCTTTTTCGATTTTCCAGAACAGCAAGCTGGCGAGACGTTGCCGGCGAAACGTACCGCGCGCCGGGTCGACCTTCGGTCTGGCGACGCGCCCAGCACCGACGTGAAGACTCACCGGGCGGCAGAAGCGCGGCTGTCGGCCAGCTCCCGGCGATTGCGGCCGGCACTCCGCGACCTACGGCAGTGCAGGCCGTGGACGCCGACCTGTGGACGCCTTGCCCGCGGGGCCTTCACCCGGGCAACGCGCTCACAAGCTCCTTGGAAACCACAGAACGGTTTCCACAGCTCCCACCGCTTTCGTCTTCGTCTTGTTCATCCAAACCGTTCGGCACGACTGTGCCTCGGTAGAGCACGTCGATGGCCCACGCGAGGTCGAAGCGTGTGCCGTCCCACGTCGGGAGCGTCCCGGTGACACGTGGCAGCGCGTCATGCAACCCGGCGAGGACGGACGGAACATCAGGGGCGACCTCCAGGGGCGCGCCATCAGGTCGCAGGAAGGTCAGCGCACAGTCGAGCCCGCGAATCACGGCGAATCCGCCTTCGTGGACGGCGCGGTGATGGCGTCGACACAGGAGCACGAGGTTGTCGAGGCGCGTGGCACCGCCGTGGGACCAGTGATGCACGTGATGGGCGTCACACCGGCGTGACGTGCAGCCCGGAAAACGACAACCTGTGTCGCGCGCCGCAAGGGCCCGGCGGATCGACGGCGGAATAGTGCGCGTCTTGCGGCCCCCGTCGAGGATCGCGCCGTCGGCGTCGTTGCGCATGTGCACCAGCGAGGCGTCGCAGGCAAGGCGTTGAGACGTTTCCATCGAAACGTACAGCGCGCCGTGGTCCACCTCGATCACGCCGTCCATTGCTGTGGGGCTCGCGCCTGGAGTCGCAGATTCAGTGCGCGTGTCTGACTCGGCGTCGGCATTCACATGCAGAACCACCTGGTAGCGGTCACCCGCTGTGCTGCCATCGAAGTTGGCCGCGAGGGCGGATTCGGCGAGCAACGCCAGCGCGTCGGCCCGGCGCTGCGCCGGCGTCAGGTCTTCGGCCATCGCCTCGCCGGTTGCCGCGCCGCTCGTCTCACGGAACAGCCGATCGGCCGCGGCTTCGAGCGCGCGCTGCACGACCGCGCCGACCTCGGGCGTGAGCCGTCCGCGGATCACAACCATGCCGTCGTCGTCCACCCAGGTGGAGAGCTGGCGATTCAGGTGCTGCGCCTCTGTGTGCTTGCCGGCCACCACGCGATCCACGCGACGCCAGGCGCGGACGAAACGTTCGACGTGGGTGCACGTGCCAGCCATGGCCAAGTCGAGGAGCGACCGCTCGTTGTCGGTGGTGGCCACACGGGTGAGCGCCCGCACCTTGGCGTAGGACAGTTGCCCGCGCTGCATGGCCGCGCTGACGCGCGGAAGAGTGGGCAGGGCTCTCGCCACGCGCACCTTCTCGCGCGCGGCGCCGAGGTCGATGCTGATACGCCAGGCCGGGGTCCCCGACGCGCGTGGTGTGCGCGTTGGGGTGGAGTGCAACCAGTGCGCGCATGACAGGAAGCCGTTGTTCCAGCCCTTGCGCTCGTCGAACTCGCGTAGCAGCACGAGCAGTTCGTAAGTGGCGGCGTGGAGGCGCACGGCCAGGGCTGCGATCGTCTCGCCCAAGCCGTCGGTTTCCGCGCGACGTGCGAGGACGAGAGCGTTTGGCGAGGCGTGATTGACGAGGGCTTCGACGGGAGATGCAGAGAACATTTCCCACCCTAGCATGGCAGTATTTGCCGTCGGAGAATGGCGTCAGTGAAACGAACGACTGGAGATCCGATGGCGGTGTTGGCCCGCTGTGAGATCGCCGCACAGGCGCACGCGTGACGCACGAGGAGCCCGACACACGACCGGCCCCGGACTTTGCGCCGGTGGCACCCGAAAACCTGTCAAGCACAAACAGTGGTCCAACGAGTAAAATCCACGTCGCGTGGCCAAGAAGCAGCCGTCCCCAAAACCCAAGCCGACGAAGTCCACGTCGAGCGCGTCGCCAGAGTCGCCGACGTCCTACACCCATCCCGAGCAACAGGTCGCGATGCGACCCGACATCGGCACGCAGGACAAGTTTCGCAAGAAGAAGGCGCCCGCCACCT
>JANORI010000962.1:0-4584 GCA_031415235.1 Acidobacteriota bacterium
AGACCCGTGAAGCCAATCAGGTAGCTGCGCTTCTTCGGCTCCTGTCCTTTCGGGTAGTACCACAGGGCGATTTCGGAGCCGGCCGTCACTTCCTCGCCCACCGCGTGCAGGTGCTGGTCCCACGAGATCTTCTCGCCGGGAACAATCAGCTTGCCGGTGCCTTCGCGGAACAGGTCGTAGCCCTTGCCGATGGCCCATTCCATGAGCTGGGGACGGCGGTTCACCAGGTCCTCGCGCGACGCCGGGCCGCTCGAGGGACCATTGGACGTGCCGGTGTTGACGGCATCCGGGTCGTCGGCCAGCACCAGATAGGCGATCGAGTGGTGGACGATCTTGCGGGCCTTCATGTTGGTGGGGCGAATCTCGACCATCTTCACCCAGTGCGGCTCGGTGATCGGAAGGTCCTGCATCGGCCGGTACCAGACGTCCTGGCCCACGGCGGGCATCTTGTACTCGGAGGACCGGATCACCAGGTCGGGCTGGCCGAAGCCATCACGCACGCCCTGCCATTGGTTGTCGGTCACAAGCGGCACAGGCTTGGGTAGATCCTTCGGGTCGCCCTGCGGCGCACCGGCATCCACCCACTTCACGACCGTGTCGATCTGCGTGTCGCTGAGCGACATGTCGTTCTTGAACTTGGTCACGCCGACCGAGGGGTCGATGTGCCACGGTGGCATCTGCCGGCGGGCAACGCGGTCCTTGATGGACCGGGCCCACGGGCGGGCCTCCTGATAGGTGATGAGCGACATCGGCGCGATCGAATTCGGCTGATGGCACGCCTGACACTTGGCCTGAAAGATCGGCGCGATGTCTTTCGAGAACGTCACCGCCGCCGGCGCGCTGCCCTGTGCAAACGCTGGCGCTGCGGTCAGCAGCAACACCCCCGACATCACCGACGGATTCCAACGACCCATGCCCGCCTCCTAGTCGACAAAACGTACGTAGGGCCGGCGGCCCGGATTCAGACCCCGCCCAGATGGGATGATTCTAGATCAGCTGTCCAATGGCTGTGCCGATCTACATTGTCTTTTCTTGTCCAGCACCGGCAACTGCGTGCAGGGGCCGGTCTGCGACGCCAGCGGAGCCTATGGCCGACCTCGATCGCCGGCCTCCTTGAGTCAGGGGCGCCGCGCCATCATAATCGTCTCGTCTCACGGGAACCGTGAGTGCCGTGGCCTCCCGAGCGTCCCGCGCGTCCCGCGCCTCCCGACCAGTCGAATCCCCGGCGCCGGCGGCGCCGGTCGTCGGCACGTTCGCGGCGCCCGCAGCGATCATTTTCGGGCTCGCGCTCGCCTTCCGCCTGCTGCATCTCTGGCAGATGCGGGGCACACCCTATTTCTCCACGCTCATGGGGGATGCCCGAGGCTACGACCAGTGGGCGCAGCGGTTGGCGGCCGGCGACTGGGTTGGGACCGACGTCTTCTACCAGGCGCCGCTCTATCCCTATTTCCTTGGCGTCGTCTACGCCGTGGTCGGGCACGACCTGATGGCGGTGCGCCTGGTGCAGGCCGTGCTCGGCTCGCTGTCGGCGGTGCTCGTCGCCTGGGCGGCTGCACAGCTTGTCTCAACCCGTGCCGGCATCGTCGCCGGCGCACTCGTGGCCGGGTATGCACCGGCCATCTTTTTCGACGGGCTGATCCAGAAGTCAGTACTCGACGTGTTCTTCGTCGCCAGCGCACTCGCTCTCATCGCCGCGCTGACGACCGGCGCACGCGACCAGAAGCGCCTGTGGCTCGGACTCGGGGTGGTCCTTGGCTGCCTGAGCCTCACGCGCGAGAACGCACTGGTGCTCGTCGCGGTCGTGGCGGTGTGGGGCTGGTTCGGCGTGCCGCACCGGCGTCTGTCGCAGGCCGCCGCCATCGGTCTCTTCGCCGCCGGACTGGGCGTGGTGCTCGCACCGGTGGTCATCCGGAACGCCGCAGTGGCTGGGGGCCTGTACCTGACGACGTCGCAGTTCGGCCCCAACTTCTATATCGGTAACCACGAAGGCGCCGACGGCAGCTACACGGCGCTGCGGTTCGGGCGAGGTTCGCCAGAGTTCGAACGCCTCGACGCGACGGAACTGGCCGAGCGCGCCGCGCGGCGTCCGCTGTCACCAGGAGAAGTGTCGGGCTATTGGACCGGCCGCGCGTGGACCTTCATCACGAGCCAGCCTGGCGCGTGGCTCAGGCTGATGGCGCGCAAGGCGGCGCTGCTCGTGAACGCTTCCGAGGTGCTCGACACCGAAAGCCAGGATTCGCACGCCGAGTGGTCGTGGCCGCTGCAGGTGTTTGGCCCGCTGACCCACTTCGGCGTACTGGTGCCGCTGGCGATGGTGGGCGTCTGGGTGACGTGGGCGGATCGCCGTCGCCTGTGGGTGCTCTATGCGATGGGCCTGACATTTGCGGCGTCCACGCTCGCCTTTTACGTGTTCGCGCGCTACCGCTACCCGCTGGTGCCGCTGCTGGTGATCTTCGCGGCGGCGGGCCTCGTGCATTGGCGACGCGCGCTCGACACGCGGCCCTCGGTGGAGGTGGCCGGCGTGCTGGCCGGCGCGGCAGCGATGGCCCTGGTGTGCGCGGCGCCGCTCGTGTCGGCCACGCGCAGCCGCGCCATTACCGAAACGAACCTGGGCGTCGCGCTGTACGAAGACGGGCGGTTCGACGACGCCGTCAGCCGCTACCGCCGCGCGCTGGAGATTCAACCCGACTACGTGCCGGCGTTCAACAACCTGGGCGTGACGTTGCGCGCCAGCGGCCGCACCGACGACGCGATCCGCGCCTATCGCGAGGGCCTCGCGCTACGCGACGACTATCCGGACCTGCATTTCAACCTCGCCAATGCGCTGCTGGCCCTGAACCGGCCTGGGGAGGCGGTCGAGCATCTGCGCAAGGCCGCGGCCGGTACGCCGGACTCGGCCGGCGCGCACAACAATCTGGGCACCGCTCTCGCGGAGAAGGGACAGCTCGCAGAAGCCGCTGTGGAGTTCGGCGCGGCCGTGGCGCTGGATCCGACGTCGTCGAAGGCTCACCGCAACCTCGGGAACGTCCTGAGCGGTCTCGGTCGTGCTGACGAAGCGCTCTCGCATCTCTCGCAGGCCGTCACGCTGGCGCCCGAAGACGCCGAGGCGCAGTACGATCTCGGGGTCCTGCTGCTCGAGAGCGGCGACCTCGGTGGCGCCGTGACTGCACTCACGCGCGCGCTCGCCGCCAAGCCTGACTACGTCGAGGCCCACAACAATCTGGGGATCGCGCTCGGCTCGCAAGGACGGCTCGACGACGCGATCGCGCAGTTCGAGCAGGCGTTGCGGCTGAATCCGGCGTTCGAGGACGCCGCACGCAACCTCGAGACCGCCAGACGGGCGCGCCGGATTCCCTAGCACGGTATCCCTCATCGTTGGCGGGGCGTCGCGACAACGCGGGCAAACCGACGCAAACAGGCACCGACGCAAACAGACACGACGCAAACAGGCAACGACGCAAACAGGCTATTGACGGATGCGGTGCATGCGCGTAGCCTCACGCGCAAGCGGTGTCATTGGTTGTCTTCGTCGAGGGGGGTCGCGCGCGCGGCCGGGAGGACCTGTATGTCGAGGATGCTTCGGGCGGCACTAGCCGCGTGGGTTGGTCTTGTGCTACTGCCAGCGGCGGGCGCCGCGCAAAGCGCCATCACGGGCATCGTCAAGGACTCGTCCGGAGGGGTGCTGCCCGGCGTCACGGTAGAAGCGGCGAGCGACGCCCTGATCGAGCGCGTGCGCTCCGCCATCACCGATGCCCAGGGCCTGTACCGCCTGGTCGATCTGCGGCCCGGCACCTACGCCGTGACCTTTTCTCTGCCGGGATTCAACAACTTCAAACGGGAAGGCCTGCAGCTGCCCGCGGAGTTCACGGCCACGGTCCACGCCGAGCTCAAGGTGGGCGCGCTCGAGGAGACCATCACCGTCACCGGCGCGTCGCCCGTCGTAGACGTCACCACGGCGGCGCGTTCGCAGGTCCTCGATCGCGAAGCCATCGACTCGATTCCCACCGGACGCAGCATTCAAGGCATGGCCCAACTCGTGCCCGGCGTGAGCCTGAATCTGCCCGATACCGGCGGCGCGCGCGGCATGCAGCAGACCTACATGACCGTGCGGGGCATGACCACGGCGAATACGACCATGCTCGTTGACGGCATGCTGGTGAACGGTCTGCAGGGCGACGGCGCCGTCCAGAGCTACTTCAACGACGCGATGAACCAGGAAGTGAGCATCCAGACGAGCGGCATCTCCGCCGACACCTCCGCCGGGGGCGTGCGGATGAACATGATCCCCCGCGAGGGCGGCAACCGCTTCAGCGGCGACTACAAGGCGTCGTACCGGCCCGGCAACTGGCAGTCCAGCAACCTCACCGACCGCCACACGGGGCGTGGGCTGCAGGCCGGCAACGCCATCGACCGCATCATCGACTCGACGCTGTCGGTGGGCGGGCCGATTCTGAAGGATCGGCTGTGGTTCTTCGCGTCGGGCCGCTACTTCTCGGTGAACAACTACATCGCCAACACGGTGCAGGACGACGGCTCCCGAGGCCTGGACGACCAGTTCATCAAGAGCGGCATGGCGCGACTGAC
>JANORI010000963.1:0-4155 GCA_031415235.1 Acidobacteriota bacterium
CCCGACGCGGGCAAGACCACACTCACCGAAAAGCTCCTGCTCTATGCCGGCGCGATCGAGCTGGCCGGCGCCGTGCGCGGCCGAAAGACGCAGCGGCACGTGGTGAGCGACTGGATGGACATCGAGCGCGAGCGCGGCATCTCGGTCACCTCCGCCGCCCTCGACTTCGACCTCGGCAACTGCCACATCACCCTGCTCGATACGCCCGGCCACCAGGACTTCAGCGAAGACACCTACCGCACGCTCTACGCGGTGGATAGCGCCGTGATGGTCATCGACGCCGCCAAGGGCATCGAGGCGCAGACCCGCAAGCTGTTCGAGGTGGTGCGGATGCGGAACCTGCCGCTGCTCACCTTCGTGAACAAGCTGGATCTGCCCGGCCGCGATCCGTTCGACCTGCTCGAAGAGATCGAGCAGGTGCTCGGCATCCAGACGGCGCCGCTCAACTGGCCCATCGGCAGCGGTGACCGTTTCCGCGGCGTGTTCGATCTCATGACCCAGGAAACGCGCCTCTACGAACAGGTCCGTGGCGGCGGCTTCCGCGCACCGGTGCAGACCAACGACGCCACCGACCCGGTCCTGGTGGAGCTGCTCGGGCCCGAGGCGCACGCTACGCTCATCAGCGACACGTCGCTCATCAAGGGCGCGGGCACCCAGTTCGATCGCGCCGAGTATCTAGCCGGCCGTCAGACGCCAGTGCTCTTCGGCAGCGCGCTCGATAACTTCGGCCTGGAGACGTTGCTCGAAGCCTTGGAGACGCTGGCGCCCTCACCGCTGCCGCGGATGACCGACGACGGCCTGGTCTCGCCGGTGGCCCCAGGCTTCTCGGGTTTCGTCTTCAAGATCCAGGCGAACATGAACCGGAAGCATCGCGACCGGGTGGCGTTCGTGCGGGTGTGCTCGGGCGTGTTCGAGAAGGACATGGCGCTCACCAACGCGCGCGACGGCGACACGGTGCGGGCCACGCGGCCCTACAAGTTCTTCGGCGGCGGCCGCGAAACCGTGGAACGCGCCTATCCAGGCGACGTCATCGGCCTGCCGAATCCCGGCAAGTTCGCGATTGGCGACACGCTCTACAACGGCGCGCCCGTGCGCTATCCCCGCGTGCCGCGCTTCCCCGCCGAGCACTTCGGCCGAGCCCGCCTGCTCGACCAGCGCAGCAAGCAATTCGAAACCGGCGTGATGCAGCTCGAGGAAGAGGGCCTGATGCAGGTCGTGTTCCCGGTGCACGGCCGGCGCGAGCCGATCCTGGGCGTGGTCGGCCCGCTGCAGCTCGACATCGTGGAAGCGCGGCTCAAGCAGGAGTACAGCGTGGACTGCAAGATCAATCAGATCTCGTACGTGGCGCTGCGCTGGGTGAAGTGCGACGCCAAGACCCTGTCGGATCTCGAGAACCGCTCGTCGGGCATTCTGCGCGCCGTGGACCGCGACGAGCAGCCGGTGTTGCTCTTCGAGTCGCAGTGGCACCTGAACTACCTGCAGCAGCAGAACCCCGACCTCGAACTCGCGACGGTCGGATAGGACCTTCCGCTCCGCCCGTCGACGACGACGGGCCGCCGCCTACCGGGCAGCGGACTGCATGAACGGCGTGGCGATGACGTTCGCCGCAGAGACCGAGGGAGGACACACATGAACGCCCCAACGCGACTCGCCCTGGGCGCCGCACTGCTCGGCGCGTGCCTCACGTTCGGCGTACTGCCGGTGGCCGGACAGGCCGGAGCAGGCGGTGCGCCCCAGGCCACCGCCACCTTCGCGGGCGGGTGCTTCTGGTGCATGGAGCCACCGTTTGACGCAATCGGTGGCGTCGTCTCGACGACCTCGGGTTACACCGGCGGGCGCACGCCGACTCCGACCTACGAGGACGTGTCACACGGCGACACGGGGCACGCCGAGGCACTGCAGGTGGTCTTTGACCCCGCGAAGGTCACGTACAAGTGGAACTGCGGGCGGCAGCAGCGCCTGGACCAGCTTTGGGGAAAGCCGTCGACCCCGTAGACCCCTTGAACCGTCGATGAATCTATGTATAATACATACATGAATGATGACGCGAGCGAAGCGGAGGCAGGCCTGTTCACGCTGCTCCATGCCGCCGGAACCGCCCAAGACCACGTCGAGGCCAAGCTGAGCGCGGTCGGCTTGTCAGTGGCCAAGCTCGCGGCGCTCGGCGCGCTGCGCGACGCCGGCGAGTCGCTGCCGCTCAGCCAGCTCGCCGAACGCCTGGCGTGCGTGCGATCCAACATCACCCAACTGGTCGATCGCCTCGTAGCCGACGGCTTGGTCAGCCGCGCCGCGGACCCTCACGACCGCCGCTCGCGGCTTGCCGTCATGACGTCGGCGGGCCGGGAAGCCTGCGAAACGGGCACTCGGATTCAGCAGCAGGCCGAGCACGAGCTGCTCAGCGAATTGTCACCGTACGAGCGCCGGCAGCTGGCCATCCTGATGGCCAAGCTCGAGAAGTCGGCAGGGTGATGGTTCTTGGTTGAAACGTTCATATATGCAAAGTAGTCATATGTATAGTTTATTTATACACCGGACCGTCCACACCCGACAGGAGACCCACATGGCCAGCGCAACTGCTCAGACTCAACCACGACCGATCTACAGCTCCGGGGCGACGTCTGGCCCTTCGCGCGCGGGTACCGCAGCCCTGTGGGTCGTCAGCGTCGCCGCCGCCGGCATGTTCCTGATGTCCGGCGGGGCCAAGCTCTCGGGCGGGCCGCAGATGGTCGGGCTCTTCGACGCGATCGGCATCGGCCAGTGGTTCCGCTACCTCACGGGCGCCATCGAGGTGACCGGGGCACTCGCGCTGTTCGTGCCCTCTGTGGCCGCGTTCGGCGCAGCAGCACTCGCGGGCACTATGGTGGGCGCCATCGCCACGCACCTGTTCATCGTCGGCGGCAGCGTCGCCATCCCGGTGGTGCTGCTGGCCGCCACCTCGTTCATCGCGTGGACGCGCTGGAGTCGGCGATGAGGGCGGTCGCCACGGCCGTTGCGCCCGCGTCGTCGCGGCTCGATCCCACCAGCCTCGACCAGTTGTTCCTGGCGGCGCGCACGCACAATCGCTGGCTGCCACAGCCCGTGGATGACGCCGTGCTGCGTGAGCTCTACGAGCTCGCACGCATGGCGCCAACCTCAGCCAACAGCCAGCCGCTGCGCCTCGTGTTCCTGACGAGTCGCGGGGCCAAGGAGCGGCTGCGCCCCGCGCTGGCGCCGGCCAACGTGGACAAGACGATGACGGCCCCCGTGACGGCCATCGTCGCCCACGACCTGGTGTTCTACGATCAACTGCCGGTGCTGATGCCGCAGGTCAACGCCCGGGCCTGGTTTGCGTCAAAACCCGCGGAGCAGCTGGAGCGCGACGCGGCGCTGGGCGCGTCGATGCAGGGCGGGTACGTGATGCTCGCCGCTCGGGCGCTCGGTCTCGACTGCGGACCCATCGGGGGGTTCGAACGTTCCAAGGTCGACGCCGAGTTCTTTCGTGACGGCACGTGGAAGTCGAACTTCCTGCTCAATCTGGGCTACGGGGACGCCGCGGGCCTGCATCCACGGAATCCGCGGCTGGCGTTCGACGACGCGTGCCGCATCCTCTGACGTCATTGACGGTCGGATCATCGACGGTCGGTACCTGGCGCCGGTCGTCACTCGGCTGCGAGCGCGTGGATGTCGTTCAGGATGCCCGCCGCCGTCACCGCCGCACCCGCGCCGGGGCCGCTCACGACAAGCGGCTCGTCGCGATAGCGGTCAGACACGAACGTGATGATGTTGCGCGTGCCCGAAGCCGCGCCCATTGGACTGGCCGCCGGCACGGCCACGAGCGCGGCCGTGATGCGGCTCGACGTGGCGCTCACCACGTAGCGCAACACGCGTCCGCGGGTGGCTTCGGCCGCGACGCGCGCGCGCCAGCTCTCGTCGAGTTCCGGCATGCGCGCCAGGAACTCGTCGAGCGGCAGCGCCTTCATGGCTGCCGGCACGAGGTCCACCGGCGAAGGCGGACCGCCGCGATAGCCGAGCAGACGGCCCAGGATGAGGCCCTTGCGGCCGGCATCCGCGCCCGACAGGTCGTCGCGCGGATCGGGCTCGGCATAGCCGCGCGCCATGGCCTCGCGCACGGCCTGCGAGAACGGCCGCCCGCCAGACACTTCCGACAGCACGAAC
>JANORI010000964.1:0-5812 GCA_031415235.1 Acidobacteriota bacterium
GCGCCGCGAAGGAACAGGGCATGCGGTTCCTGCGGGAATCGGCCGTGGAGCGTGTCATGCTGGGGCTCACGACCTTGCGTGAGGTCAACAAGGTGACCTTCGTCGAATGAGCCTTCCGTCGTTCCTTCAGCAGGCGCCTCCTGGCGTGGCCGTCGACCTGGCGCCAGGGCGGGTGGCCGTCGTGCGGGTCGATGGGCGTCGGGGCGCACCGACGCTTGCCGGTTACGGTGTGGAGCCGTTACCCGCCGGTGCGATCAGCGGAGCACTTGGCGCGCTCAACATGCCTGATGTTCCCTCAGTCGGCGCGGCCATTGGCCGCGCCGCAGCGGCGGCGGGAGTGCGGCCCAGTCGCGTGTGTCTCGTGGTGCCCGATTCGGTGGCGCGCGTGACCATCGTGAAGTTCGAGTCGGTGCCGGCGCGCGCCGCCGACCTCGACGAGCTCATCAGGTGGCAGGTGAAGAAGACGACGCCCTTCGCGCTCGACGAGGCTGTCGTGAGCCACACGGCCGGGGCCTCTGCTCCGGGCGGCCACGAGTTCATCGTGACCGTGGCCCGCCGCGACGTGATTGCGCAGTACGAACAGGCCTGCGAGCTGGCTGGCGCCCATGCGGGCGTGGTCGATCTGTCGACCTTCAACGTCGTGAATGCCGTGCTGGCGCCGGGCCGATCCGTGGCTGGCGACTGGCTGCTCGTGCACGCCGCCGCGACCTATGTGAGCCTGGCGGTGCTGCGTGACGGGCATCTCATCTTCTACCGCACGCGCAGCGAGGAGTCGGAGGGCTCGGTCGCCGACCTCGTGCACCAGACCGCGATGTACTACGAGGATCGCCTGCAGGGACGGCAGTTCGCGCGCGTGCTTCTGGCGGGCGGGTCGACGGCGGCGAGCGCCGAACACCTGCGCCGTGAGTTGTCGGAACGGTTGTCGCTGGATGTGTCGGCGGTGGATCCGTTTCGCGCGGCCACGCCTCCGGATCGCGGCGCGATGTCGCCGGCCCTGGCCGACGCGCTGGCGCCCGGCATCGGGATTCTCTTGCGCCAAGGGACGGTGGCCTAGTCATGTTGTCCGGCAATCTGGCAACGCGGCCGTTCTACAACGAGCGCTTGGTGCGTGGCGCGCTGATCGTGGCTCTGGCGGCCGCCGCGGCGTGGGCGGCCGTGAACGCCGCCACATTGGTCAGCCTGTCGCAGCAGGGCGCGATGCTGAGTGAACGCGTGCGAACCGAGGGCCTGCGCGCGGCGTCGGCGCGCACCGAGGCCGACAGCGTGCGCCGCGGTCTCGACGTCGCGCAGCTCAAGAACGTGGCACGCGCGGCCACCGAGGCGAATCAGCTCATCTTGCAGCGGACGTTCTCGTGGACGGAGCTGTTCAATCAGTTCGAAGCCACACTGCCGCCAGACGTGCGGCTGGTGCAGGTACAGCCGCAGGCCGACGCCGAGGGACGGCTGATGGTGTCGCTCACGGTGATCTCGCGCAGGATTGAGGACCTCGACGCCTTCATTGGAAGACTCGAGGCGACCGGCACGTTCAGTGGCGTGCTGTCACGATCCGACGAGGCGCTCGAGGACGGCACCATCGAGTCGAATCTGCAAGGGTACTACCGCCACGCGGCCAATCCTGCGCCGGCGTCGTCAGAACCCAAGAAGGCCACCGCGAGCAGCGGCGGCACCGAGGGGGGACGATGATCGAGGGACGCGGTGTCCTCGTGCGACGGGTACTGCGTGAGCACCGGGCGTGGGTCTGGCCACTCGTGGTCCTGATGGGTGTCAACACGGTGGCCCTCGTGGCCGGCGTGGTGCCGATGTCGGGCTCGGTGCGGTCGGCGGAGGTGCGCGCGTCGTCGGCCGCGACCGATGCGGAGACTGCAGCCAAGGAACTGAAAGAGGCCGCGGCCGCGCGTGATGGCCGCGACACGGCGACCCGTGAACTGTCGGCGTTCTACGGCGACGTTCTGCCCAAGGATGTTGCGGCCGCACGGCGTCTGTTGCAGCTGCGTGTGGCCCAGTTGGCGCGCGCGAAGAACGTCACGTTCTCCCGCAGTGTCGCCACGCCCGAGAACATTCGCGGCAGTGACCTGTCGCGCTTGCAGGCCAGCATCTCGCTATTGGGCCGCTACCGCGACGTGCGCGATTTCCTCTACGAACTCGAGACGGCTGAGGACTTCGTGGTCGTCGATTCGATTGTGCTGGCCGAGGGGGAAGACGCGTCGGCGCCGCTCGACCTCACGTTGACCGTGTCCACGTATTTCAGGGCGATTCCCGATGGCCCCTGAGCGCCAGCGTCACGTGCTCACGGGCCTGCTGGCGGCGCTCGTTGCCGTCGGTGCCTGGCGGTACCTGGGCAGACCCGCCCCGGACGTGCCAGCGGCCGCCGCCGCCGCGCGCCGAGGGGAACAAGGCATGGTGGTGCCGGTGCCGCCGGTCGATGTGCGACTTGACGCGCTCGACGGCCCGCGGCGCGGTCCCGAGGACGTGGCCCGGAACCCGTTTGTGTTCGGAGCCCGTGAAGGGTCCACGATCGCACAGCCGCGGCGTAGCTCAGGCGGCACCGGCGGCGTGCCGCCCGTGCCGGTACCCGCCATGCTGCCGACCGGGTCGCCGCAGTTGCCGCCGATTCCCTTCAAGTTCATCGGGCTCGTCGAGGGCACGACGGGCGGCCGCCGGCTGGCCGTACTGAGCGACAGCAAGGGGCTGGTCGTGCATGGCGCCGAAGGGGCTATCATCGACGGACGATTTCGTATTCTTTCGATCGGCGCCGAGTCGCTCGAGATCGCCTACGCCGATGGGCGCGGCCGGCAGACCCTGCGTCTGTCGGGGCAATAGCGCGGAGAGCTGGAGAACGCGTGTTGAGATCAGGAGTGGAGAAGGCCATCGTCGTCGCGATGGCGGCCGTCGCGCTTTCAGGGTGCGCCGTCAACCGCGCGTATACCCGTGGCCAGCGCGCGGCGCACGCTCAAGAGTGGGACGAGGCTGTGGAGCACTACCGGCAGGCGCTTCAGGGCTCGCCCGACAGACCGGAGTACAAGATTGCCCTCGAGCGCGCCATGCAAGAGGCCGCCGGCGTGCACGTGGCGCGCGCCCGGTCGCTCGAGGCCGCCGGTCAGCCGGATGAGGCGCTGCGCGAGTACCGCAAGGCTTCGGAGCTCGACCCGTCGAATCGGTCGATTGCGTCCAGAGCTGGCGAACTCGATCGCGAGTTGCGCGAACGGCTGGAGGCATCGCGCCCGCGCCCGCCTATTGAAGCCATGCGTGAACAGGCGCGGAAGAACTCACAGGAGCCTGTCCTCAACCCCACCTCGAAGGAGCCGCTCAATCTGCGTTTCTCGAACACGAGCCTCCGCGACCTGCTGAACTTCGTGGGGAGCTCCACCGGCATCAACGTCACCTACGATCGCGACTTCCAGGATCGCAGCGTGACCGTGCAGCTCGAGGGCGTCACGCTGGAGCAGGCGCTGCAGCAGGTGATGCTGTCGAACCAGATCTTCTACAAGGTATTGAACGCGCGCACCATCATCATCGCTACCGACAACACCGCCAAGCGCCAGCAGTACGAAGAGCAGGTCATCAAGACCTTCTTCATCTCGCATGCAGACGCAACCGAGCTGGCGCAGCTGGTCAACACCGTGATTCTGGCGCCGCAGATGGCGATTCAGCCGCGCATCGCGGCCAACAAGACAGCCAATACCATCACCGTGCGCGCCTCGGCGCCGGTGGCCGAGATCATCGAGCAGGTGATCAAGATCAACGACAAGCCGCGCGCCGAGGTGATCATCGACGTGCAGATCCTCGAGGTGAGCCGGGAGCGCGCGAAGCGGTTTGGATTGAGTCTCACCGACTACGCGATCGGCGGCATCTTCTCACCAGAGGCGGCGCCCGGTGGGGGCGGGGGCGCGGCTGGGGCCGGGGCCGCCGGCGCGGCCACGAGCCCGTCCACCGTCGGGCCGGCGGCAGTGTTCAATGCCAACACGGTCTCCACGGGCATCAGCGCGGCCGACTTCTATCTGGCCGTGCCGGCCGCCATCGTGCGGTTCCTCGAGAGCGACTCCCAGACCAAGACCGTAGCCAAGCCGCAGTTGCGTGGCACCGAGGGACAAAAAGTCACGCTCAACCTGGGCGAGGAAGTGCCGGTGCCGAGCACCACGTTCACCGCGCTCGGACAAGGCGGCGCGGCGGCCAATCCGCTCGTGTCGTTCACCTATCGTCCCATCGGCGTCATCGTGGAGATGACGCCGCGCGTGACCTACGAGGGCGAGATTATCCTGGACCTGGTCCTCGAGAACAGCGCGCGCGGTCAGGACTCGAACATTGCCGGGCAGTCGCTGCCGGCCTTTGCCTCGCGCAAAGTGACAACCCGTCTGCGTCTGCGCGACGGCGAATCGAACCTGCTCGCCGGCCTGCTGCGAGAAGACGAGCGTCGCTCGCTGCGCGGCTTCCCGGGGTTGTTGCGGCTGCCGCTCCTGCGGCAGCTGTTTGCCGACAACGACACGAACATCCGCCAGACCGACATCGTGATGCTGCTCACGCCGCGAATCGTGCGCTCGCATCAGCTGACCACGAGGGACCTGAGTTCCATCTACATCGGTACGCAGGCCAACATGGCGGTGGGCGGCCCTCCGCCGATCTTCGGTGGCGGCGACAGCTTTGGCGCGGCGCCGGCACCCGCAGCGCCGGCGCCCCCGCCCGTGCCTCCGGGTACGCCGGTGCCTGGTGCGGTCGGCGCGCCGCAGATTCCGCCGGGCAGTTCGCCGATTCCCGGTATGACCACGTCGATCTTCGGGCCGGCGCCTGCGCCGCCTGCGCCGGCACCGAGCGGCATCACGTCGTTCCCGGCGATCGAGCCACCAGCTGCACCAGTGGCGCCTGCAGTGCCAGAGCCGCAGACGCCGGCGGCAAGCACGCAGTCGCCGGCCCCGGCCGCGCCCCCCGGCAACCCGCTCACTGCGGCAACGCCGCCTTCGCCGGCGATGGTGCTGGTCAGTCCGCCGACGACCGAGCTTCGCGTTGGTGGTGGGCCGTACCTGGTGCCGATATCGGTTTCCGGCGCGTCGCGGTTGTCAACCGTGTCGCTGTCCATCACGTTCAATCCGGCCGTGCTGCGGGTGCGAACCGTGCAGGAAGGCAGTCTCATGCGCCAAGGCGGCGCACAGGCGACCTTCACACAGAAGGTCGATGCGGCTGGCGGCCGGGTCGACATCGCGGTGGTGCGCGGCGGCGACGTGCTCGGCGTCTCGGGTACCGGCATGGTGGCCGCCATCATGTTCGACGCGGTTGCGCCGGGCACGTCCCCGCTGGCGGTGAGCGGCGTGGGCACGCTGGCAGGCGCGGGGGCCGCGCCCCTGCAATTCCAGCCCGTCACCGTGACGGTGAAGTAGGGAGGACACGAGTGCGCAGCACGGCGTGGCGAGGCGAGCGGGGCTACAGCTTCGTCGAGTTGCTCATCGTCACGACGATCCTGCTGATTCTCGCGTCGGCCATCCAGCCGTTGGCGCGCGTCACCATTCAGCGGCAAAAGGAAAGCGACCTTCGCCGTAATCTTCGAGACCTCCGCGAGGCGATCGACGGATACTACGACCTCGCGGCGGCAGGGCAGTTGCCGGCCACCGAGTTGAAACCGGGCAACGAAGGGTATCCGCCCGACCTGGAGACGCTTGTCGAGGGCGTGACGATCAACAACGACGCCTCCGGGCGCAAGGTGAAGTTCCTGCGCCGCATACCCGCCGACCCGATGACGGGTGCGATCAAGTGGGAGCTCCGGTCGTACCAGGACAAGCCTGACGCGACTCGCTGGGGCGGGCAGAACGTGTTCGACGTGCGG
>JANORI010000965.1:0-3151 GCA_031415235.1 Acidobacteriota bacterium
AACCTGTAGTGGATCGCCCCAGACCCGGTGGATGCGAGGTCGGGACGATGCGCTGCGCTGGGCGTATACTCATCAAGTGACGTCCTGGGCCAAGCAATCGACCAGCCTCGCGCTGGTGCTCGCGCTGTCCGGATCTCAGGCCGTGTTCACGGCGTGTATGGCGCTGTGCCTGTCGGCAGTTCCGGCTGCGGCGGCGGCCCACATCGACAGCGCGGCGGTGGGGCATGCCGCTCACGCGTCCGCTCCGGCTCCGGCCGTATCGTCTGGTCACGCGCATCACGCGGCGCCCGCGACCCACGCCGCACACGCGTCGGCCGACGATCGGTCGTCTTCGCTCGTGGCGTCGATGGCACGCCTGAACCCCAGCTGCGACAGTTGCTGCCTCGATCGGCAGGTCGCGCTCGTCGCCGGCGCTGCTGTCGAGCGCGGGCCCGCGCCCGTACTCGGGTCAGCGCCGCTCGACTCGCCGGTCGCGTGGTTCCTGCCGACGACGGCATCCGTCGGAGTACCGCCGCCCGGCCCGCCAGTGCCACCGCCGTCGCCGGTCACCGCACCGCTCCCTCTTCGGATCTGATCCCGCCCGCCTGCGCGCGTCCCGCGCGCTTCGTTCCCTTCCAGTTCAATCGTTGGTGACCGATCCCGGAGCACGTCCATGCGTTCGCAGTGCCACGCTCAGCCCGTTCTCCATCGTCCCTCGCGGCGCACGTTCGTGAAGGGGCTAGCCCTCGGTGGCGCGGCCGCCAGCCTCGGCGCCGTGCCTCGCATGGCAGGCGCGCACACCCAGGAGCGACAGGATCCCGCGGTGCTGTCGGGCACCGACTTCGACCTGCGTATTGGCGAGACCGACGTCAACGTCACCGGCAGGAAGCGCACGGCCCTGACCATCAACGGCTCGATGCCGGGGCCGCTCCTGCGCTGGCGCGAAGGCGACACGGTGCGGCTGCGTGTGGCCAACGCGCTCGACGAGGACACCTCGATTCACTGGCACGGCATCATTCTGCCGGCCAACATGGACGGCGTGCCCGGCCTCAGCTTCTCGGGCATCCATCCCGGCTCGGCCTACGACTACCGCTTCACGGTCAAGCAGAACGGCACCTACTGGTATCACAGCCATTCGGGCTTCCAGGAGCAGCACGGCGTGTATGGTCCTCTGGTTATCGCCGCTCGCGAACCGGAGCCGTTCCTGTACGACCGCGAGCACGTGGTGATGCTCACCGACTGGACCGACGAGAGCGCCGATCGCGTGTTTCGCAAGCTCAAGAAGCAGTCCGACTACTACAACTTCCGTCAGCGCACGGTTGGGACGTTCCTGCAGGACGTGCGCCGACAAGGCCTGAGCGCCACGCTGGCGGAACGACGGATGTGGGCGCAGATGCGCATGAGCGCGGCCGACCTGGCCGACGTCACGGGCTACACCTACACCTACTTGATGAACGGGCGGGCGCCGGCGGCCAACTGGACCGGGCTGTTCACTCCCGGTGAGAAGGTGCGGCTACGCTTCATCAACGGCTCGGCGATGTCCTACTTCGACGTGCGCATTCCCGGGCTGAAGATGACGGTCGTGGCCGCCGACGGTCAGTACGTGCGACCCGTGCCGGTCGATGAGTTCCGCATCGCCGTGGCTGAAACCTTCGACGTGATCGTCGAGCCCACCGGCCAGGCCGCGTTCACGATCTTCGCGCAGGCGATGGATCGCACCGGCTTCGCGGCCGGCACGCTGGCCACGCGCGCGGGCCTGTCTGCTCCTGTGCCCGACGTGGACCCCAGGCCCGTGCTCACCATGGCCGACATGGGACACGGAGGCATGGGCCACGACATGAGCGTCATGGCGCCCGCTGCGGCGACGACGGCCTCGCCGCCTGCCGCCGATCCGCATGCCGGCCATGCCATGCCGCCGGCGCCGACGGCCGCTGACCCGCATGCGGGCCACACCATGCCAGCGCCGCCTGCGGCGCCGGATCCGCACGCGGGGCACGAGATGTCGGCGATGGGTGACGGGGCGATGCAGGCGCATCCTTCCAGTGAGCAGGGCAACCCGCTCGTGGACATGCAGACGGTGACCCCGTCGGCGAAGCTCGACGACCCGGGCATCGGCCTGCGCGATAACGGCCGGCGCGTGCTTACCTACGCGGACCTCACGAGCGTCTTCGCCGATCCCGATGGGCGTGAACCCACTCGCACGATCGAACTGCACCTCACTGGTCACATGGAGCGGTTCGTCTGGTCGTTCGACGGCATCAAGTTCTCGAACGCCGAGCCGCTGCGGCTCACCTACGGCGAGCGGGTCCGCATCGTGCTCGTGAACGACACGATGATGACCCACCCGATCCACCTGCACGGCATGTGGAGCGACCTCGAAGACGACCAGGGGAAGTTCAAGGTGCGCAAACACACCATCGACATGCCGCCCGGCAGCAAGCGGAGTTACCGCGTGACCGCGGATGCCCTGGGACGCTGGGCCTACCACTGTCACCTGCTCTTGCACATGGAGGCCGGCATGTTCCGAGAAGTGCGGGTCGATGAGGGGCGGCAGTCGTGAGGGCCGTGCTGCGATGTCTCGTGGCCGGGTTGGTGCTGAGCGGCCCACTGGCGGCACAGGCACAGGCGCAGCCGCCTGCCGCTCCTCACCAGCATGAGGCGACGCAGGCACCGACCCCGACGCCGACCCCGCCGCCCACGCCGCCCACGCCGCCGCCCACGCCCGCGTCGACCGAAGACCACTCTGCACACCAGGCGCCGGCCACTCGCCCAGCGGCCGTCGAGTTGCCGGCGTTCATTCCGCCCCTCACCGACGCCGATCGCCAGGCGGCGTTCCCCGACGTGCAGGGGCACAGCGTGCATGACAACGCCGTGAACTACTTCGTGCTGTTCGATCAGCTCGAGGGCCAAGTCGGGGATGGCCCGGGCGGCTTCAGTTGGGATACCAAGGGCTGGGTCGGTCAGGATCGCAACCGGCTGTGGTTCCGCGCCGAAGGGGAGCGCGCGGGCGGTCGTTTCGACCAGGCGCAGACCAACCTGCTCTACGGACGCGCCATCTCGCGGTGGTGGGACGTGACGGCGGGGGTGCGGCTGGATACACTGCCGGACACGCCCCGTAGCGCGCTCGCGGTCGGGGTGCAAGGCCTGGCCCCGTACTGGTTCGACGTCGAGG
>JANORI010000966.1:0-13873 GCA_031415235.1 Acidobacteriota bacterium
CGATAGGAAACATTAGTGCGTCACGCGTCTTCGACGCACCCCGATGGACGAAACGCCGCTGGTGCTGATCCGAATGCCGGCCCACATCATGTTGTGGCGTGAGGGCGAGTTTCTCTTTAGCAGGGTCTGGGGATGACAGAACACTCGTGATCAGACCCTGGCCCCGCTCCGGTCCCCAGGCCCCTTGGCACAGCCGGCGCCACCGTCGGCTACGGGGTCTCTATCGTCAAGGGCCCTGATTCAGGAGAGAACGATGACGCGTTCACTGGTATCGATCGTCCGGGTGGCGGTCGTCGTTGCGATACTGTCGATCCTCGCGGCTCAGTCCGCCGCCGCGGCGACGTGCGAGAGCCTCGCCACCTTCGCCCTGCCCAGCGCCACCGTGACTCTGGCGCAGGCCGTGGCCGCGGGGGCGTTCACGCCGGCCGCCGGACGCGGCGTCGGCGCGCCGTTCGGCGATCTTCCCGCGTTCTGTCGTGTGGCCGCCACGCTCACGCCGTCGATCGACTCCGACATCAGGATTGAAGTCTGGCTGCCGGCGTCGGGGTGGAACGGCAAGTTCCAGGGCGTTGGCAACGGCGCCTGGCAGGGGTCGATCGCGTACCCCGCCATGGCTGAGGCCCTGCGGCGTGGCTACGCGACAAGCTCCACCGATACGGGGCACGTGGGCGGCAGCGCGAGCTTCGGACTTGGCCACCCGGAGAAGGTGATCGATTTCGCGTACCGCGCCGTGCACGAGATGACCGTCAAGGCCAAGGCCATCGTCAACGCGTTCTACGGCAGCGCCCCGAGATTGTCCTACTGGGTCGGATGCTCCGCCGGCGGCCGGCAGGCGATGCAGGAGGCACAGATGTTCCCGGCCGACTACGACGGCATCGTCGCCGGATCGCCCGGGTTGGACTGGTCGGGCCGCACCGCGCAGGCCGTCCGGATTGCACAGGTGTTGCAGAAGGACGACGCCCGCCTGTCGTCTGCCGCGGCGCGGGTGCTGCACGGCGCGGTCGTGGCCGCGTGTGACCCGCTTGACGGCGTCAAGGACGGGCTGCTCGAAAACCCCGCCGCCTGTACGTTCGATCCGGGCGTGCTCGCCTGCAAGAGCGGCGAGGCATCCGGATGTCTGACGCCGGCGCAGGTCGGCACGGCGCGCCTGCTCTATTCGCCGATCGTCGACGCGACGACCGAGCGCCAGATTCCTGGCCTGGCGCTCGGGAGCGAGCTCGGATGGACCGACCTGGGATGGTCGGCCTCGGCTCGCGCGACCGGGCTCGATCATCTTCGCTACCTGGTCTTCGGGGACCCCGCGTGGGACGTGCCGCAGTTCAACCTCTCGACGGACGTGGCGCGGCTTGCAGAAGGTCCGAGCGGTGCCATTGACGCGCGCAATCCGAATCTGAAGCCGTTCTTCGACCGCGGCGGAAAACTGCTCCAGTATCACGGCTGGAGCGATCCACAGATCACGCCGTTCGGCAGCACCGACTACTTCACGCGAGTGGCGACGGCGATGGGCGGCGCGTCGAAGCTGCATGGTTCCTACCGGCTGTTCATGGCACCAGGCATGGCGCACTGCGGCGGTGGTGAAGGGCCCCACGACTTCGATGAGCTCGCTGCGCTCGAGCAGTGGGTCGAGCACGGCAAGGCGCCCGACATGATCCGTGCGTCTCACACCACGAACGGGAAGGTCGATCGCACGCGTCCGCTGTGCCCGTACCCGCAGGTCGCCACCTACCAGGGATCGGGCAGCATCGACGACGCGGCGAACTTCGCGTGTAAGTAGTAGGACAGCGCGGTCTCTTCAAGGAGTGCATCGATGGCCGGACGTGAATGGCGCACGGAGTTCGGACGACGTCCGTGGTGGATGAACGCGCTCTTCGCGTTCTGCCTGTTCATGGCGTTGGTCTACGTGCCGTTCGACCTGTTCTGGAAGAGCGTCGCACGAGACGAAGAGGTCTGGTTCGGGTTTCTGCTGCACGGCTGGGCGGCGAAGCTGACCGAACCGCTGCATTGGGCGATCTACGCGGGCGGCGCATACGGGTTCTGGAAGATGCGGCCCTGGATGTGGCCGTGGGCCGCAGTCTACACCGCGCAGATCAGCATCGGCATGCTGGTGTGGAATCTTCGCGACGCGCGCGGACGCGGATGGACTGGCGGCGCAGTGGCGGCCGTGGTCTTTCTGATTCCGACAATTGCGTTGTGGAAGGCGCGCGCCAGTTTTCGCGCGGCGCCGGCCGACATCGACGGCGCGGCCGGGTGATGGCGATCGTGTTCGCGCCAGACACGTCATCCCGATACGACGAAGCGCTCGGCCGTCCCATGGCCGACCTCGTGGGGGCCATCGCGCCGTGGCTCGCGCGCGGAGGGATGCTGTGCCGGCGCATGCGCCGGTCGATCACGGCGCTGATGATCCAGGGTCCGTCATGAAGATCACCGAAGCGCTCTTCGTCGTCATCGGCGTGGCGTTGCTCGGCGGCAGCGTCGCCTGGTACTACTACGGCGTGCAGCGGCCGCTGACCTGGCCCCGTGCCGACGCCGTGGTCGTCTCCAGCCGCGTCATCAACCCGCTCGACCCCGGCCAATACAAGCCCGAGCTGGTGCTGCAGCTCGAGAGCGAGGGACGCACCCGCGAGGTCACGGTCACGCCCTTCTGGAGTTCCGGCTCGTACGCCATGGTGAAGAGCCACGTGGATCGCTATCCCACGGGATCGCGCGTCGAGGTGGCGGTGAACCCGGCCGACCAGGCCGATGTGCGGTACGCCCTGGGGCCGACGGCGGCAAACCTGATCGGCCCCGGAGCGCTCGCCGTCATGGGCCTGCTCTTTGCCGGCATCGGTATCGGCCTCTGGAGACGCGCGGGCCGCCAGGCCGGCCCGACCACCGACCCGGCACTCTCCGTGGGCACCGTGGCTGCCATCTTCGGTGTCATCGGGGTCGTCATCATCGTCATCGGCCTCTGGCTGCTGTCGCGCGATCTCGAGATGCTGCGCAGCTGGGAAGCCGTCGACGCAGAATCGATCGCCGTGCGCACGGTCAGCTCGCGCTCGAGTGCGGGCAACCGTCCATCGACGTTGATGTACGACGTGCAGGTGACGTTCCGCTACGAGGTGAACGGCTCGCGCATCGAGAGTCAGACGACGTCGGGCCTCGCCTCGTCGAGCACCAGGCGCAGGGACGCGCTGCTGCAGCAGTTCGCCGTGGGCACGCGTCACCGGATTCGTCACCGCCCCGATGACCCGAACGTGATTCGGTACGGGCTGGACTACTCGTTCCGGACGTTCTTGCTGTCGGGAGGCATGACGATGATGGGGCTCGTCTTCCTCGGGTTCGCGGCGATGCTCCGTCGCCGGTACCTGTCGCTCAGGCCTGCTTGAAGGACGTCACGATTCGCTCCTTGGCGCCCTTCTTCGAATCACGGGCTCGACAATGCGCTTGGCGGGACGTTCCGGAACCACCAGCCCTTTTCGTTCGCGTGCGGCCTGCTCCCAGGCTACTGGATCGAGCCCTCAATGCCCGGGCGGCGCTTGCCAGTAACCCCACCAGAACTGCTGCACGGATGCCGCGAACAGGCCGAGGGCAGCGCGCAGGCGCGACGCCGGAGTGAGCGGCGTGGAAGGGGAGAAGTCGGACACCCCTCCAGCCTACAGCAAGCCCGCACGGCGGCAACACCCTTCGGGCTCAGCCGCCGCCTAGCGGTAGACGCCGTCCCATGGCCCCGGCTTGACGCGCGCCGCGCGCCGGTCGTCGCCACCCTGAGGCCGGTTCAGGGTGAAGGTCGTCTCGGGCGTGACGACGGCGTAGTCCATGTAGCCCATGCGCGCGAGTGGCCGGATCGCCGCCGTGTCGACGAGCCCGTCGTTCACGAACCGCTCGTCGATGTAGATCGCCACGGCGGTGCCGAACACGACGACGGGCCCGCTCCCGGCGGGGCCGCCGGGCAGTTCCACGGTCCGTCAGAGACGGCATTCGAGGGGAGGGCCGCCGGACTCGCTGCGACCCGTGGCGGTGTCACCACGAGGGACGGCGCGCTGGCGAGGCCGGCCAGGTCGAACTCGCTGACGTCGCTGGCCACCGCAGCGGAGCTCAGATTCATCTGGTCCACCAGGGCCAGGCTGGCAATCGAACAGGTGAACTCGCCCGTCTCCTCGAGCTGCCGAGACGTTACATCACCGGCCAGCGAGGCGTCGCCTCACGCGTCAGCGCGACGTGAACGGCACCTGGTACAGCCAGACGGGGCGGCCGTCGGGGCAGCGCAGCACCTGCTGCGGCTCCAGCGTGGGCACCTCGAACTCGAGGCTGGCCAGCCACGCGCCCGACCGCAGTTCGCGCCCGGCTTTGTCTCGGGCGCGCGGCATACTCTCTGGGCGTTGGAACAGATACACCATGTCGTACGACGACCAGTCGGCCGTCCAGATATCGGCGCGCCGCACGTGGGCGAATCGGCACCGCCACGCGCACGCGATCCGCAGCGGCCAGCTCCATTCCAGACCGTCGATTCGCGCGGCCGGGTACTCGCGGTGCAGCTCGCGCAAGCCGTCGCCGACGCCGCAGCCTGCATCGACGATCGCGGCCGTTGGGGGCAGCGGCGCCAGAGCCGCCAAGCCCAGCAAGGCGCCCTCTGGCGTCGGAAAGAGCGGCGCATCACGCCACGTGCTCACCGGGTAGAGCAGTGCGAGGAGCACGAGCGGCAGCAGCCAGGCCCACGCGGGCATGCTGGCTGCCATGCCGCTGGCGATGAGCGACAGCGGGAAGCCTGCTGCGATGAAGATGCGTCGCCACCTGGTTGTTCCCCAGGCGCTCAGCAGCACGCCTGCGGCGCTCGCGGTGGCGAATGCCGCCCAGGCCGCGACGTGCATCGAGGTCAGTCCGGCGAAGATGAGCCACGCCAGGCCCCACGCGAGTAGCGCCGGCAGCGGCCACGCCATGCCCGCCTATTCTGCCTGCAATCCACGGCTCCCAAAATCCCTCTGCTACACTCGGCTGGTTCCGGAGGTCCGACGCATGTTTCATCCCCGCACACTTCTCCTTCCTTCCGCGTCCGCCGTTGTGGTTGCCCTCGCGCTTGCAGCCTCCGCAACGATGCCGGCCGTGACCGTCCGGGCGCAGGGCCAAGCTGCCGCGCAGCCCCAGCCGCCGGCCTCGCCGGTCGACGCAGTGCTCGGCACCTACAAGTGGCGCAGTATTGGCCCGAACCGCGGCGGACGGTCCATCGCCGTCTCGGGCGTGAAGGGGCGGCCCAAGGAGGCCTACTTCGGCGCCGTCGGCGGCGGACTGTGGAAGACCACCGACGCCGGCAACAACTGGGCGCCGGTGACCGACGGCCAGCTCGCGAGCTCGTCGGTGGGCGCGGTGGCAGTGGCCGAGTCGAACCCCTACGTCGTCTACATCGGCATGGGCGAGTCGTGCATCCGCGGCAACATCATGCCCGGCGACGGCGTCTACAAATCGGCCGACGCGGGCAAGACGTGGGCGCACGTGGGCTTCCGCAACGTCGAGGCCATCTCGAAGATCCGCATTCATCCGACCAATCCGGACATCGTCTATGTCGCTGCGTTCGGCCTCTATCACGGGCCCAGTGACGAACGCGGCGTGTTCAAGAGCAGCGACGGCGGCAAGACGTGGAAGAAGGTGCTCTTTCGCGACGGCAAGACCGGCGCGGTGGATCTCTCGATCGACCGAAAGAACCCGAACGTGATGTACGCGTCGCTGTGGGAGGCGTACCGCATGGAGTACCAGATGTCGAGCGGCGGACCCGGCAGCGGCCTCTTCAAGTCCACCGACGGCGGCGACACCTGGGCCGAGATCACGCGCAATCCCGGTCTGCCGACCGGCATGGTGGGCCGGATCGGCGTGACCGTATCGGGCGCCGACGGCAGTCGCGTCTACGCGCTCGTCGAGAACGAGAACGGTGGATTGTTCGTGTCAGGTGACGCCGGTGCGAGCTGGACGCTGATGAACGCGGCCCGCAGCGTACGGCAGCGCGCGTTCTACTACACGCACGTCTTTGCCGACCCGAACCACAAGGACGTCGTGTACATGCAGAACACGAGCCTGTTCCGGTCCACCGACGCGGGCAAGACGCTCGTGTCGATCGGCCAGGGCACGCACGGCGACCACCACGATCTGTGGATCGATCCCGACGACTCCGAGCACGTGCTGGACGGCAACGACGGCGGCGGCGCCATCTCGTTCAACGCCGCGGCGGCGGGCCGCCAGGTCACCTGGACCGACCAGGACTTTCCGACCGCGCAGTTCTACCATGTGGTCACCACGGCGCACCTGCCGTTCCACGTGTGTGGATCGCAGCAGGACAACTCGAGTCTCTGCGTACCGAGCGACACCAACCTGGGCGGCGGCTTCGGCCGCATTCCCCCAGTGGCGCCGTATGAGGCGGGCGGTGGTGAGCCTGGCTACATCGCGCCGCATCCGGCCAATGCCGACCTGTACTTTGCCGGCACCAACAACGGCGGCTTCCTCACGCGCTACAACAAGCGCACCGGCGAGCTGAAGGAAGTCGGCGCGTATCCCCGCTTCTTCTCCGGCGAGCCGTCGAAAGACGTGAAGGAACGGTGGCAGTGGACCTACCCGATCATCTTCTCCTACACCGATCCCAACGTGCTCTACACGACCTCGCAGCGCGTGTGGAAGTCGACCAGCGGCGGCGATTCCTGGGAGGCGATCAGCGACGACCTGTCGCGGCACGACCCGAAGACGATGGGAGACTCGGGCGGCCCGATCACGCATGACATGAACAGCCCGGAGATCTACGGAACGGTGTTCTCGCTGGCTCCCGGTAAGAAGGACGGCAACCTGATCTGGGCTGGCTCCGATGACGGCATCGTGCAGGTGACTCGCGACGGCGGCAAGGCGTGGACCAACGTGACGCCGGCCGACATGCCAGACCTGGGCCGCGTGAGTCAGCTGGACGGATCGTCGTTCGATCACGGCACCGCCTACATGGCGGTGAAGAAGATGCTGCTCGGCGACCAGTCGCCGTACATCTTCCGCACGCGCGACTACGGTAAGACGTGGACGAGGATCGTCACGGGCATTCCGGCCAACCACTACGTCCACACCGTGCGCGAGGATCCCGCGCGCAAAGGCCTGCTCTACGCGGGCACGCAGCACGGCGCGTACGTGTCGTTCGACGACGGCGATCACTGGCAGACGTTCAGCAACGGGCTGACCGATGTGCCGGTGACCGACCTGTGGGTTACCGGCACGTCGATGGCCATCGCCACGCACGGGCGCAGCTTCTACGTGATGGACAACCTCACCACCCTGCGTCAGTTCGCGGGTAGCCTCGGCGATGTCACCCTGTTTGCGCCGCCCCAGACCATCCGCGGTCTCGACCGCGTGCTCATCGACTACTACCTGAAAGCGCAGCCGAAGAGCCTCACGCTCGATATCCTCGACGGCAGGGGCCAGACCGTGCGGTCGTTCTCGGGTCTGCCGCCGCGCCCGGCCGGCCAGGCGCCGGGCGGCGATGACGACGATGGCCCGCGCGGCCCGCAGCGCACCGTGCCGATGGCAGCCGGCATGAATCGCGCGACCTGGGACCTGTCGTCTCAGCCAATCGCCTCGTTCCCCGGCATGATTCTGTGGGGCGCGACCCAGAACGGTCCGGCCGTGCTGCCCGGCGGCTATCAGGTGCGGCTGACGGCTGACGGCGTCACGCAGACCCAGCCGCTCGCGATCGCCAAGCACCCGCTTCGCAACGTCAGCGATGCCGACCTGCAGTATCAATGGGACCTCGCCCTGCGGATCCGCAACAAGGTCGACGAGGCAAACCTGGCGGTGATGAACATCCGCCGCATCAAGAACGAGGCCGTCGAGAAGACCAAGGGCGCGCCCAAGGAAGTGGTAGCTGCCGCGGAGGCGCTGGCGACCAACCTCACCGCCGTGGAAGTAGACCTCTACCAGGTGAAGAACCAGAGCGGGCAGGACCCGCTGAACTTCCCAATCAAGACGAACAACCGCCTCGCGTCGTTGTTGCGTGTGGCCATTACCGGCGAGGGCCGGCCGACCGGCAACGTCGGGCCGATCTTCGAGGAGCTGGTGGCGGAACTGAAGGCCGAGCAGGACCGGCTGGACAAGACGCTTGCCACCGACCTGGTCACGCTGAACCGCATGCTCACGCGGATCAAGAAGGCGCCGATCGGCGACAAGTAGCGCCGCCACGTCGGAACGCGCCGCAGGACCCTATAATCACCCCGTGCCCGTCGGGTCCGCGTTCCACGCACGCACGTTGCCGCTGGCCGGAAGCCTCAGCTTCCGCGACTGGGCGGGGTTCTATGCCGTGAGCGCCTACGAGGCGCATCACGAGCACGAGTACAACGCCATCAGGAATGGCTGCGCGCTCATCGACATCTCGCCGCTCTACAAGTACCTGCTGCGCGGACCGGACGCGGGCCGGCTCGTGGACCGTGTGATCACGCGCGACGCGTCGACGATGTCGGTCGGGCAGGTCTACTACACGCCCTGGTGCGACGACGATGGCAAGGTCATCGACGACGGCACGGTCGCCCGCCTGGCGCCCGACACGTACCGGTGGACTGCGGCGGACCCCAACCTGCGTTGGCTGACCGAGCATGCGCGCGGTCTGAACGCCACTGTGGAGGACGTCACCGAGCAGGTGGCGGCCCTGGCGCTACAGGGACCGAGCTCTGCGCGTCTGCTCGTGGCGGTCAGCGACCTGCCCATCCGCGACCTGAAATACTTCCGCGCGGCGTCGGGCTCGATTGCCGGCGTGCCGGTGGAGGTGACGCGCACGGGCTACACGGGCGACCTCGGCTACGAGCTGTGGATGCCGTGGGACCGCGCCCTCACGGTATGGGACGCGCTCGTGGAAGCCGGTCGCGGGCACGTGCTGCGGCCGACCGGCATGCTCGCGCTGGACGTGGCGCGCGTCGAAGCCGGGCTGCTGCTGACCGACGTGGACTTTCACAGCAGCCGGAAGGCCAACATCGCCGCGCAGATGTACTCGCCCTACGAGCTCGGACTCGGGCGCCTCGTGCAGCTCGACAAAGCGTCGGCGTTCGTGGGCCGCGCAGCGCTGGCGCGCGAGCACGCGGCCGGACATCGTCGCCAGATCGTCGGGCTCGAGGTGCGCTGGTCCGAAGTGGAGGCGATCTACCTCGGCGTCGGCTTGCCGCCGTCGGTCCAGGCCGCCGCGTCGCGCGTGGCGGTGCCGGTCTACAAGGACAAGCGGCAGGTGGGAAAGGCCACGTCCACCGCGTGGTCGCCCACGATGAAGAAGCTCATCGCGCTCGCTACCATCGACCGGCCGTACTTTGCCGACGGCATCGAGTTGCAGATGGAAATCACCGTCGAGGCCACGCGCTACACGGCCACGGCCACGGTCGTGCCCACGCCGTTCCTGAAGCGGGCGCGCCGCACCGCGGCGCCCGAATTGTAACGGGGCCTGTCACCGTTACAAGTTTGCGTGGCAGAAAATGCTACGCGACGAGTTGTAACGGTGACAGGCCCCGTTACAATTGGCTAGCGCGCGGCGACGGTGCGCGCGAGACGCGCGGCACGGAACGACTGGATACCCTTCACCAGGTACCACACGAGCAGCACCACGGTGACGATCTGGGCCAGCACAGCCGGGCGCGTGAGATCGAGCGTGCCCGCGGCGAGGCTTGGAATGAGGCGCGAGGCCGTGCCGGCGATGCCCAGCAGCGCCACGACCATGGCCGCGTGCATCACGTGCTTGCGGATCGCTTCATTCCGCGCCACCCAGGCGAGAAGCACGAAGACCACCCCGAAAAACGCCGGGATGAGCGCGGTGATGCTCGTGCGTCCCGTGCCCACGTAGCTCAGGATGCCGAGGGCCGCCAGAATCAGTCCAACCAGTCGCGTCGTTGCCACCATAGCTCAGTATCTCCGGTGCAAGTCTATGCCGTCGCCGGGTTCGACGGAAGCCGCGCGCCAGGGCCGTACGCTCGGGATATGCTTTCCCGCATGAAAATCGCCCTGGTGCAACAGCACGCGACCCGCGACAAGGCCGCCAACATTCAGCGCGGGCTCGATGCCGTCGACCGCGCCGCGGCGCTCGGTGCCCAGGTGATCTGCTTTGCGGAACTGGCCTTCGAGTGGTTCCACCCGCAGCGTCCGGCCGACGTCAACATGCGCAGCCTGTCGGAGACGCTCGAGGGTCCGCTGGTGCAGGCGTTCCAGGCGAAGGCGCGGCAGCACGGCGTGGTGCTGGTGCTCAACTTCTTCGAGCGCGACGGGCTCGAGACCTACGACTGCTCGCCGGTCATCGACGCCAACGGCCTCGTGCTCGGCATGACACGCATGATGCACATCACCGAGTACGCGTGCTTCCACGAGCAGGGTTACTACACGCCGGGCGATACGGGTGTGCCCGTCTACGACACGAAGTTCGGACGCATCGGTGTGGCGATCTGTTACGACCGGCACTTCCCCGAGTACATGCGCGGACTCGCGCTGGCCGGCGCCGATCTGGTGGTGGTGCCACAAGCTGGATCGGTGGGGGAGTGGCCCGATGGCCTCTACGAAGCCGAAATGCGCGTGGCGGCGTTCCAGAACGGCTATCACGTGGCCCTGTGCAACCGCGTGGGCCAGGAAGAGTGCCTCGACTTCGGGGGCGAGTCGTTCGTGTGCGGCCCGTTCGGCGAGATGATCGCGCAGGCGCCCAAGGGCGAGGATCACCTGCTCGTGACCGAGATCGACCTATCGGCCAACGACCGTTCGCCGGCCCGCAAGTTGTTCCTGCGCCATCGGCGGCCTGAACTCTACGCGGCGTGGGTGGGGCGGTAGTGGCCGACCCTGTCGCCGGTTCTGCATCGACGGCGGCCAGCACCCCCGCGCTGCGGCGCGCCCTCGGCAAGTGGGACCTCACAGCCATCGGCGTGAACCAGGTGATTGGCGCCGCCATCTTCCTGCTGCCCGCGGATGTCGCGCGGCTCGTGGGCAACTGGGCGCCGCTGATGTTCCTGAGCGTGGGGCTGGCGTCGCTCTTCGTGGCTTTGTGTTTCGCGGAAGTGGGCAGCCGCTTCGACACCACCGGCGGGCCGATTGGTCCGGCGCGCGCGGCGTTCGGCCGCTTCGTGGGCTTCGAAGTGGGTTGGATGATGTGGTTCAGCCGCGTCTCGAGCGGCGCGTCGGTCGTCAACGGCCTGGCCGTGGCGCTGGGCTACTACTGGCCCGTGCTCTCCACGGGCGCGCCGCGGGCGCTGGTGATTCTGGCCGTGCTGGGCGTGCTCACATGGGTGAACCTGCGCGGCATCAAGCAGACGTCGTGGCTGGTCAACTTCTTCACCATCGGCAAGCTGCTGCCGCTCGCGGTGTTCGTGCTCGTCGGCGTGTTCTTCGCCGACCTGGGCCGCATCGTGCCGTCGGGGCCGGCGCCGTTGGCGCAGATGGGCACCGCCGCGCTGCTGCTGATCTTCGCCTACGGCGGCTACGAGGTCACGGGCATCCCGGCCGGCGAGGCCTCGAATCCGAAGAAAGACGTGCCGTTCGCGTTCGTGGCCGTGATCCTCACCGTGTCGGCGGTGATGACGCTTACGGCGGCGGTGGCCACGGGCCTGTTGCCCGACGTGGGCGCCACGCGCACACCGATTGCCGACGCGTCGGCCATCGTGATGGGCGCGTTCGGCGGCCTGCTCGTGAGCGTGGGCTCGGCCGTGTCGATGACCGGCAACAACATGGGGCAGCTGCTGTCGGGGTCGCGCACGGTGTTCGCGCTGGCGGAGAACGGCGACCTGCCGCGGGTGTTCGCGCGCGTGCACCCGGACTACCGCACGCCCTACGTCGCCATCTGGTTCACGTCGATCGTGCTGGTGGTGCTGGCCCTGACCGGCTCGTTCGTGTTCCTGGCGGCGGTCAGCGCGGTGGCGCGCCTGGTCGTGTATCTGTCGGCGTGCGGCGCCACGCTGCGACTGCGCCGCGCCGACATGGCCACGCGCGTGGCGCCGGCAAACTTCACCGTGCCGCTGGGTCCGGTGATTCCCGTGCTGGCCATCCTGATCTCGTCGAGCATCCTGGCGGGCGCGACGTCGCAGCAACTGCTGGTCGGAGTGGCCGCGCTGGCCGTGGGCGGCGTGCTCTTTGCCATCGCCACGACGGGCACCGCCAAGTCCGCCGCGTGAGCCCACCCAGCGCTCCGGCGGACCTCAGGGCCGCGCCAGGCCCAGCTCCTCCCACATCCACGTCACGTCACGCGCGTGGCCGTCGAGCGCCAGGCGCGCCTGGGTGTTTTCGATGGTGATCAGCAACTCGACCAGCCGCGGGCGGAGACGGCGGTTCTTCGCCGCGGCTCGCGGTGTCGCGCCGTCGAGCGCGGGGATCTCGAGATCCAGCCACGCCCGGTCCTGCGCGTTGAGGCAGTCGGTCAACTCCGGCACGGCGCTGACGTCGACCTCGTCGTCGCGGGCGGACGGCTCTGCGCGTCCGGCCTGATGTCCCGGGCCCACCGCCGTGTGCTCTTCGTGCGCGAGCCCCAAAGGCCCGAGCGGCGTGCTCGCCGTGAGGGCATCGCCCTCGGCAGTGCGCAGTTCCGGCAGCGGCGCCATGGCCACGAGGTCGTACCATTCCTGGTGGAACACCGGCGCCACCATCTTGAAGAAGCCCTCGATCGGAAGGTCGGGCTCCGTGCGTTGCTGTCGCTGATGTTCGGTCTTCAAGACCTTGGCGATTGGCGCGGCCGCGGCCGGCGGCAGCAGCAGGCTGGCGCCTTCGAATTGCCGGGTGCCGTCGGCGTGTGCGTGCACGCGCGCGACCAGCACGTCCCACACGACAGCCTGGCGCGAGCCCGACACCTCCGCGATGCGCACGTCGTCGTTGGTCCACAGATCACGCAGCAGCAATCCCTCGCCGGGCCGTGCGTCGCGCACCTGGTAGAGACGGAGATGCGTGCTGCTCATCAGGCGAATGTAGTCTTCGGCACGGGGATGCAGCGACCGGCCGCGACGCTGCAGGAACACCGACGCGATGGTGCCGCCGGTTGGAAGTGGCGCGTCGAAGTAGAGCCAGTCCCAAAACGCCTGATACGACGTCTCGTACTCGTCGATGTCGGCAAACGCCTCGTCCACATCGCCGTGGGGAGCCTGCCCCATCCACACCAGGATGCCAAGATCCACGGCGTCGATGAACTCGTCCCGCTCGGCATAGCGCGCCAGGGCGTCGAGCGCCGCGTCGCGGTCTTCCGGCGTGATGCCGGTCGTGGGCTGCGCGCGCACCAGGTGGCAGTGCTTGAACTTCTTTCCGCTGCCGCAGGGGCAAGGCTCGTTGCGTCCGGGCGTGGCCATCGCGGCGCTATCCCTCAGGGGTCCGATCGCGGCGCGCCAGCACGTCGCGATGGTCTTCCAGGTAGACGATCGGTTTGTCGGCCACGTAGGCCAGTTCGCGGCTCAACTGCGCGCGCGCCGACACGATGAACAAGCGCTTGCCGCGCGAGCGGAGCAGATCGACCGCGCGCTCGAAGTCACTGTCGCCGGAGAACAAGAAGGCCACATCGAAGTTGTCCACGGTGTTCAGCATGTCGAGCACGATCTCGGTGTCGAGGTTGCCCTTGATGATGCGCTCGCCCGTGTCCTGATCGCGGATCACCTTCACGGGCCGACGCCGAACGATGTAGCCGGCGTGCGACAGGAAGTCGAAGAACCGCAGCTGCTGCGGGTCCGAGGCGGTGAAGTCGGCCACGTAGTAGAACGCGGCGTAGAAACTTGCGCGGCCCGTGAAGAACTCACGCGCCTTCTTGAAGTCCACAAAGTAGCCGGCCGCGCGGGCTGAGCCGTCGGTGTTCGCGCCGTCGATGAAGAGCGCCACGCGATCGGTGGGGCGCAAGAGGCGCGACATGTCCAAGGCCGCGCCAGCGCCAGCGCGGACAGTGGTGGCGGGCGGCGTTGCT
>JANORI010000967.1:0-3796 GCA_031415235.1 Acidobacteriota bacterium
CCCGTTATCAGACCCTGGCTCCCAACCGGCGAGACGTGGAACCAGCAGCAACTGCTGCAGCGCAATCTGGGTGGACGCGACGACCAGACCACGGCGTTTCCGCCGCACCGCGTGGCCGGCAACATCTACTACGTGGGCTCCAACAGCCTCGCATGGCCACGGCGCATCGTGCGCCGCATCGAGGGCGTCCGCATTCCGTACCTGAACCTCGACGACTTGATTGCCTCGAAGCAGACCGGGTGTCATTCGGACGAAGCGGACCTGGAAGTGCTGCGCGGACTTCGTAAGTGGCGCGGCCTACTTGAGCGCCGCTAGCCGCTGCAGATCGATCGCCTTGGCGGCCCCTTCGACGACGGCCAAGCTCTCCACGAGGTCGCCGGTGACCTTCACCATGAAGCGATCGGCCACGAGCACATGCACTTCGCCGTGGCGTGATTCCTGGGTCCACTCCTCGTAGGCGGGAAACCCGAGGATGGGCACGCTGCGCATCACGGTGCCGGCTGTGAGCGGCGGCCCCTGCGCGAGGAACTCGCGGAGCTGCGACAACATGTCGGGGTTGCGGCACGAGTCCATGAGCTCGATGCTGATCACCGCGGCGCGCGCTTCGTAGTCCACCGTCGTACGCGACACGGCTTCGAGGTTGTCGGTCTCGCCTTTGGGCCGGTTCCGGGCGAAGCCCGGCAGCACGGGCAGCAGCGCCTCCAGTTGGGAATGAAGCACGGGCCTGCAGGGCTGGCGGGCCTCCGCCGCGGCGCCCAGTTGACTGCTCAGCACCATCGCACACGCCATCGCAACCGCTCTCATCAGTGCCTCCTTGCCGGCTCACTCGGTGCGTCGCGCCGTCATCATCACGTTCGGGTCGGCCACAGTCAACTGCGTGATCTTCCCGCGTGATCTTCCCGCCGTCCTTGGTGGCGCGTCTCACTCGCAACCGCCGAGAGGCCCGCGCGTGGCTGAACAGCCCGCACCCAGACCTGGGAGAGTAGACGCCCCTTGCCGTGATGTCGAGCGGCCGTGCCGACGCACTCGTGGCGGTGCTCGAGAACGCGATCGTTGGCCTGCCGTCGTGAACCTCGATGCTGGTTCCACGTGCGCTCGCGAAGACACTGCCGGGCCTGGCCCGAATCCCGCTGCACGGGCCGTGGTATCGCGCGGTGAATCACGCTGCTGTTCGAGCCGCACGTCATGATGACCGTTGATGGCGCCCTCACCGACGTGTTGGACCTGACCGATGCGGGCATCCAGCAGGCTCTGAGTGGGCGTGGTCGTCTTTACCGGGCGGCTCCAGCCCGGTCGACACCACTTCACGCTTTTCAATCGGAAGGGGGCAGCCCTGCAGCAGGCCCTTCCGTAGCACCCGCGAGGGCTCGAGAGCTCGAGCTGGTGCCCGCCAGCGCCAGCGCTATACTTCGCCGCATGCTGCGGTCCACACCCCTTGCGCGCTGGTTCTCGCTCGTCTGCTTCACCCTGGCGGCCACGGCCACCGCCGCCCAGGCGGACGTGACCCGGTTCGAGATCCGGAGCCGCGCTCCGGTAGGCAATTCCGGCTACGAGAAGATCATCGGCACGGCCTACTTCGCCGTGGATCCCCGCGCGGCGGCCAACCAGGTGATTGCCGACATCGACAAGGCGCCGGTGAACGGCGCGGGGAAGGTGGAGTTCTCGGCCGACGTCTACATCCTGCGTCCGGTGGACAGCGCCAAGAGCAACGGCGTGGCGCTCGTGGACGTGCTCAACCGCGGCCGCAAGATGGTGCTGAGCGGCTTCAACCGCGGCGGCACCAACGACCCGACCACGGAGGCGGACCTGGGCGACGGCTTCCTGATGCAGCGCGGCTTCACCATCGTGTGGGTGGGCTGGGAGTTCGACATCCGCCGCTATGCGGCCGGCCAGCCGGGCGAGGCCGAGCGCGGCGCCGGCATGGGCGTGTCCATTCCCTCAGCCCGCGGCGTGCGGGATGTCGTGCGCGCCAGCTTCACGCCCAACGACGACGGCCCGCAAACGGTGGGCGACCTGGCCGGCTATCGTCCGGTGGACAACACCGCGAAAGACACCACGCTCACCGTACGCGACGGCGAGTTCGGCACACACGCGCCGATTGCGCGCGAGCGCTTCACCATCCGCGGCAACCAGATCACGCTCACGGGTGGCTTCGAGAAGGGCCTCACTTACGAGCTCACGTATCGCCCCACCGAGTGGCCGATCTCGGGCCTGGGACTGGCGGCCTACCGCGACCTGGCGTCGTGGGTGAAGTACTCACCGGACGCGGTGGCGCGCGCGCAGAAGGCCATCGGGTTCGGCTCGTCGCAAAGCGGACGCTTCCTGCGCAGCTTCTTCTACGACGGCTTCAACGCCGACGAACGCGGCCGCCAGGTGCTCGACGGCGCCATGGTGCACATCGCCGGCGCGGGGCGCCTCAGCATCAACGAGCGCGGCGCGCAGCCCACGGCGCTGTCGATGTACACGTCCACGCAGTTCCCGTTTGCCACCACGGCCGAGCGCGACCCCATCACCCGCCGTACCGACGGACTGCTCGACAACCCGCGGGCGCGCGCCACGCAGCCGAAGGTGATGTTCACCAACACCGCCGTGGAGTATTGGGGCGGCGGACGCGCCGCCGCGCTGGTGCATACATCCCCCGACGGCACACGCGACCTCACGTTGCCACCGCACGTGCGCGCGTACTTCTTGACGGGCGCGCAGCACGGTCCGGCGCCGTTCCCGGTGCCGCCCGGTGGCCTGGGACAGCAGCCCGCCAATCCGCTCGAGTACTGGTGGACGATGCGCGCGCTGCTCGTGGGTATGACGGAGTGGGTGACCAAGGGCACCGAGCCGCCGGCGTCGCAGGTGCCGCGCCTGACCGACGGCACGCTCGTGCCCATTGCCAAGCTGAAGTTCCCGAAGCTGCCGGGCATGCAGAGCCCCACCATCGTGCTAGGCCCGCGCTACGACGGACACGACCTGCCGTTCCTGGTGCCGCAGGTGGATGCCGACGGCAACGAGCTCGCGGGGATACGCACGGCGGAGCAGCGCGTGCCGCTGGCCACGTACACAGGATGGAACTTCCGCGGAAACGCGATCGGCGGAACGAACCAGCTCGTGAACCTGCTGGGGTCAGCCATTCCGTTTGCCAAGACGAAAGCGGAGCGGGAGAAGGCCGGCGATCCGCGGCTGTCGGTGGAGGAGCGCTATCCGTCAACGGAGGCCTACCTGGCGAAGGCGTCCGCTATGGCCGACGCTCTCGTGATGAGTGGTTATCTATTGGCCAGCGATGTGCGCAGCGTGATGGCGAGGATCGAGGCGCAGGGGAAGAGCCCTGGGCTGACGGTGGCGCCTTAGTCGAACAGGCGCACGTAGGGCTCGTAGCGAAATCGTCGATGGCGAGCTTGGCCGGTGATTTCCACGAGGACGCCGATGTCTACAAGTCGGCGTACGACCTGGTTCGCGCCCGTGAACGTGGTCTTGAGCAATGCCTGCACCTCGCTCGCGCTCACGATCGGCCGAACGTAGAGGTGTTGTAGCACGCGGTGCCCGTTTCCGGCAGCACGCCCCAGCCGCTCGGCGATCAGTGATCCTGAAGCTCGCCTTCCATCCTGACGGGCGGAACCGGGGGCAGTGGGGCGGGGATGAAAGCCCGGTAGCCCGTCGGTTGCGCGATGTACCGGCCCGCCCTACCTTCAAGTCTCTTGCTATCCGTTGCGTTTACCATGAAACAGATATGCCGCTATATTACACGTTACGTTTCATATGGGACAGCCTTTAGCCTTTACTGAACGCAGATGGATGCAAGCGAAGA
>JANORI010000968.1:0-2652 GCA_031415235.1 Acidobacteriota bacterium
TTGGCGATGTAGATCTGGTTGCCCAGGACCAACTCCAACGTCGGCGGGAGGTCGCCGACGAGCGGCGCCTCCCGATGGCGACGGGACGGCGGCAGGGTCCACGGTTCGTCCTCCGCGTCTTCCTGGGGCGGCAACCGGACGCCGAGAATGCGCCCGCGACGCTCGGCCTCCTGAACGAGGTGTTCGACCTGCGAGCGTCCGGCCTTGCGGATGCGCGCCAGAAACGCCCACTGGTCGGCCCACGGCACGAAATGCTCGTCGATGAAAACGCTGTGGCCGCGCTCGCGCGGCCCCTTCTGAAGCGGCAGGGCGATGAGATTGCCGAACCCACCCTGCGGCAACGTGTCTTGATTGGGAAACAGCCGGTCGTACGAATCCAGGCCCACATCGGGGCGTTTCTCCATGGTCTCGGTCAGGAGGTGGGAACCGAGCCGCCGCGCGAGCGCAGCTGAAATCGCCTGCTCGAAGAAGATCCAGACGTGCCCGCCTCGCCCCGATCGTGACCGCTCCAACGCGGCATCGAGGTCGAGGCGCCGACACGTCTGCAGAAACGCTGTGGCGTCGTCCTGCCAGTTGGCTTTATCGAAGTCGGCGGCAAGGAACCAGCACGACTCGTCCAGGAGCAAGGGATAGATGCCCGCCACGAACGGCTGGCGGTGTTCGTCCTCGCCCGAGAGGTGCCAGCGGATCACGTCGTCGGTCACCGGCAGGAATCGTCGGTGTTGGCACTCGGCGCACTTGACCCGCGGTTTCTCGCAGATGCCGCGGACCCATTCGTTCAGACACGCCGGCGCGTATCCAGACTTCCCAGTCTTGCGACTCTCGAAGCGGCGAGGGTAGACGTCGTCTCGGCCGCGAAACAGTGAGCGGAAGAGGCGAATCTTCGTCTCGGCCGGCGACTGCTGGTTGACGTCTGATAGGGCTCCGTCCATTGTGGTGGACCATGCGGAAGCCCTTCCCATTGAATGAGCGGATCAGACACCGAAGGTGAGTCTGGCGAGGGTCGCCTTCAAGCGGGCCTGCTCGCGCGGACTCGTCGCGCGCGCCAACTGGTCTGCCGTGGCGAAGAACTCGGTGCGCTCGCGTTCTTTCACGGCCAGTCCCGCTTCGATCAAGTCGACGAGTGTACGGCTCGCGCTCGTGCGCCCGGCCTGGGCGAGCTGCTTCACTCGCCGAGCCACGGTGGGGGGCAAGGTCACGCTTTGACGAACGGTGGCAGAAGACATGGGCCCCAGTGTAGCGTGGCGCACCAGCTTGCACCACTCTGCATCAGCCTGACGTGCACGAGGTTGCTCCCAAGCGGCTCGCGGTAGGTCAACCGGTCGCGTATGGGCACAGTGTCGGGCACAGACCTCGGTTGATCACGCGTGGCCAGCGCTGCGCGGTGCCCAATTCACGGGCAGCTCGTGGCCGAAAGCTTCGGTTTGCTAACTCACGGACGCCTCACGAAACAAGCCTGAAATCTTCAATTTCTGGCCTGTTTTTACGTGCGAGCGTCGCTGGCGTTGGGTGCCGTTGGACCAAGATCGGACTGCGTTAGGGCACAGTTTTGGGCACAGTCTTCCGACCGCGAATCGACTCACCGTGCAATGGCCTACGCGCTACCCTGATGGACAATCATAGAGCTCGATTCGGACGAGACGAAACTGCTCGCGTCGTTCGAGCGCGGCGAGCGGAAGTCGGTTGAGGGCGACCGCGGCGCGCGACGCGAGTACGCTCGGGAGCAGCTTCGCGTGGATGCTCAGGCCGGTTTCGACGCGCTTGCTCGCGCCGAGGGGCACAGCGACTCCCGTGCGTCCGGCCGTCGACTCGTCAGGCGAATCAAGGTACTCGGTCAAACGACAAAATCGCCGAAGTCCTGACCTGCCATCCGAGCCGTGCTTCCCGGCGGCCCAGCCCAGCGTTCGCGTGATCCACGAAGTGGGTGAGCGGTCTGGCCGCCTGGTTCAGCGACCTCACGTCGTCGTGAAGGAAGGGGGCTCGACCTCGTTGATCTCAGCTGAGAACCGACGCAGCTCCTCGATTTCATCGAGCTCCTGCGGGGACACTTCGGTCGGGCTCGTCTCGATCCGGTCGTCCTCGATTGCTAGCTGGAACTTCTCAAAAACGATGTCAAACGCCGGCATTCGTCTCTCCTTCGCTCACAATCGGACGGCGCGTCTGACCCTCAAGCTGCCGCCTTGCATCGCTGAGGTTGTGCTCGGTGCCGCAGTTCGGACACTTTACCTGATTATCGACCGGAAACTGAATCGTCCCAGGGGGTATCGGTACGCCCTTGAACACGTTGGACGCGAACGTCATCTGCAATAGCGTGTAGTAGCGACGGATCGCGTCACACAGGTTCGGATCGGAGCAATAGTCGGTGATGAGAAGCCGCATAGAGCGGAGATCGTCAACCTTGATGGACCGACCGTGGGTTTTCCAGTTCCCATGGTCGCGCAACTGTTCTGCGATCTCCTGTGCGCGCTGCTTCCGATCCTCAACGGTCACTGCTTGACCTGTAGACGAATGAACTGTCCAATTCCGGAACTTGTACTTGACGAGCCAATCGGTGACGAGATCCCGGGCGAAGTCGTATGCGTTCTGGGCGTGCTGCAATTCGCCAGGTGAGATGTTCTGGAGAATCGGGATGTAGGCCTTGTTCAACGTCTT
>JANORI010000969.1:0-1600 GCA_031415235.1 Acidobacteriota bacterium
GCCGGTGGCGCGCAGCTTCGCCTCGCGTGGCATGGCGCCGCCGGCGAACAGGACCGACCGAACGAGCTCGGAGAACAGCCCCAGGATCTGTGAAACGAGAAGCAGTGCAATGACGAGCCGCAACTCTGGCCGGTAGCCGAGCCACCACGCTGCCACCAGGGCGAGCGCGAGACTCAACAGGCCGAGCAACAGTCGGAGCGCAGCCGCTGCGAGCAGGTTCGTCGACGTGCCGGCCGGGCGGTGCACGAGCTCGCGGATCAGGACACGGTCCAAGCCGAAATTGCAGATCGTGGCAAAGAACGAGGCGAACGTGAAGGCGAAGAGGTAAGCCCCGAACGTCTCGGGCCCGAGTGCACGGGCGGCGAGCACGACGATCACGTACTGCGCGCCGCTCGTGACAACGTTGGCACCGAGCAACGAGATGCCGTTTACGAAGCTTCGTCCCAGTGGTGAGGCATGAGGCGCCATCGGACCGTCCGGCAGGGGCTGTGTCATAGGGCCCGGAGTGGCGCGCACCGCGCAGACGGTCGCATCAGGTCGAAATTGTATAGCAACCCAGGAGAGCGGCTCTGTGGACTGCCGCTATCCTCGCCCGCGTCGACGCCCACTACGACCGCGGCCTCCTTCACATGGGTGACGCTGACGGGTGCGTCACTCTCGCGTCGTTGAACGCGTCAGACGTGATGCCCGTCGCCCATTCAGGGAGCAGGCTCTGGCATGAAGCCGTCCAGCTTGATGCGCTTGGCGACCTTGTCCCGGCCGACGCAGTAGTTGACTGCGATGAACCGCTGCAGGAGACCGCGCTGCGATGGGTGGAGGTAGTAGCGATTCAAGCCGTCGTCCAGTGCAAAGAGGTAGCCGGCGGCATACAGTATCGACTCCCAGTGCTGATGGGTGGGGTCTTCGGTCAGCGGTGCGGTGGCCTCGATCATGACGACGGTCGGGGGGTATTTCTTGAAGTCGAGACCGGTCAGGACCTTCTTCTCGAATCCCTCCACGTCGACGTTGATAAAGGTGAATCCGCCGTCGACCTTGTCGCTCTTCTGCAGCACGTCATTCAGCGTCGCCACGGGGATCGAAAGCTCGTCGAACCGGAAGCCCGCGGCCTGGTGTCGAAGTGCGATGTCACGATCGAACGTCGAGAGACCGGTCGCGCGCGTCTCGAATCGATAGAACTGGAGTGTCGCCGGTGCGTCCGAGATCCCGACTCCGATGTTCGCGTCCTCGGGCCTGGCCTTCTGAAGCGTCGCCACGTGTTCGGGATTCGGCTCGATGTTCACGCCGCGCCAGCCCTTGAGATAGAAGTACTTCGTGACGCTGGCGACGTCGGGGTCGTTCGCCCCGACATCGACGTAGGTGCCCTTGGCCACGTCCTTGAAGACGTAGGACAAGATGTAGTCCTCATAGAACTGCGAGAAGTATTTCTCGCGGACGCCGAACGGCCCACGGACGGGGCACGAGAACAGGATGGGATCGTCGGCGAGGGCTGACAGCGCCACGGGCGGTTCCGCCGTCGCCGGCGGGGGCGGAGCGGTCGACACCTGGGCCGTCGCCATCGAGAGAACAGGAACCACTGACCACGGCGTCGCGTTCTCGGCGG
>JANORI010000970.1:0-3561 GCA_031415235.1 Acidobacteriota bacterium
AGGCGAGATGACGCGTCAGAACGTACAGGCGCGCTTGCGGGGCCAGCGGATGTGGAACTGGGCCAACACCTCGGGCGCACTCTTCCTGCAAACCGGCGACATGAGCGAAAAGGCAGTCGGCTACACCACCATCGGCGGCGATCTCGAGGGCTCGCTCTCGGTCATCGCCAACGTACCCAAGACGGTGGTCGAGGCGCTGCTGCGGCGGTTGCACACCCGCTACGGCTTCGCCGGGATCTCCAGCTGTCTGGCGACGGCGCCTGGCCCTGAACTGGCCGACCGTCAGGTCGCCGAGCACGAGCTGATGCCCTTCCCGATCCTCGACGCCTGCCTGCATCTCTACGCCAGCGAGAAGATGTCTCCGCCCGATATGGCGCGCGCGCTCGTCAGCATCTGTCCCGACGAAGAACCGGCGCGACTTGCCGCCTGCGCCGAGCGGTTTGCGAGGCTCTTCACGCAGTCGATCTACAAGTGGGTGCAGTCGCCGCTGGCGCTGCACGTCGGCTCGCTCGATCTCGACCGCGAACGGGCCTTGCAAATGCCAGTAGTGCAGCGCACCGAGTGGTGATCCCCATGCACCAGCGCTCCGCGCGCGTCGTTGCCGTGGTCGTGGTCGTGGCGTGCGGGCTCCTGGTCGCGGCCGACCCGTCCCTGCCCGCGCGGGCTGCCCAATCGTCCCAGGCCGGCCCGCAAGCCCCGCAGACGCCACCGCCCCCCCAGGTCCCGCCCGGAGACCTGCAGCCGCCGGTGTTCCGGTCCGGCGTCAAGCTGGTGCTCGTCGATGTGTCGGTGACCGGCGCCGACGAGGAGCCGATTGCCGACCTCACGCCCGCAGACTTCGAGCTGACCGAGGACGGCATCCCCCAGAGGGTGGAGCAGGCCTCGCTCGTGCGCATCGACGGCCAGCCGCGCGGCAATGGCGAGGCGCTCGCCATCAGATCGCAGGACCACGCCCTCGCCGAGGCCGGGCGCGATGACGTGCGGGTCTTCGCGGTGTTCATGGACGACTACCACCTGGACCGCTTCCCCCAGGAGATGCAGCCGCTGCGCAAGGCGCTTGGCGACTTCATCGGCACCATGATGGGCCCGCAGGATCTCGTGACGGTGATGAACCCGATCACACCCTTGAGCGCGCTCAAGTGGACCCGCGATCGCCATGCGCTCGTGCGCGAGCTGAAGACCTATGAAGGCCGCCTCGATAACTTCATCGGCCGCAGCGTGCTCGAGGAATCGCAGAACCTGACCCGCAACGTGATGCGCGTGCGTTCGCAGGTGGTAATCTCGGCCCTGCAGGCCCTCGTGATGCACCTCTCGGGGCTGCGCGAGGGGCGCAAGACCCTCGTCGTGGTGTCGCGGGGCATTCCGTTGATGTTCGATGTCTCGCTCGAACCGGACTTCCAGGCGCTGCTGCGCGAGGCCAACCGCGGCAACGTCATCATCCACACGCTCGACCCGCGCGGTCTGGGGCAAGGAGTGTACGTGCACGACACGCTGCACCGGCTCTCGGGCGAAACGGGCGGCCAGGCGATCGTCAACACCAACGACCTCTCCAAAGGCCTGGCACGCGTGATCCGCGATGCCAGCCACCACTACCTCATTGGCTACGCGCCCTCGCGCGAGCTGAACGACGGGAAGTTCCACAAGATCGCGGTCAAGGTCAAGCGGCGGGGCGCCAAGACGGTGGCTCGCCGGGGCTACTGGTCGGCGACCGCCGAAGAAATGGCGACGGCGCCGGCGGCCGCGCTCGAGCCCGCCGTCAGCGGCGCCCTGACCACGCTGCAGGCGCGCCAGGACGATCGCGTAGCGCATGTCTCGACCGGCTTTGCGCCTGGCGTCAACGGCGCCGTACGACTGACCGCGATGTGGCGGTCCGTCGCGGGATTCAAGGACCGGCCCGAGCGGCTGCGCATCGAAGCGCGCAGCGACGGTGGTTCGCCACTTGGTACGGCGGAGGCCACCCTGGGGCCCGACGGCACTGGCAACGTGCAGCTCGAGGTACCGCCGGGCGCGCTGCTCGTGCGGTTCAGTGTCGCGACGGCCGGCGGCGAGGTCATCGACCGCTGGGAAGCCAAACTCACGGCCCCCGACTTGAGCGGCGCGACACTGGCCGTGGCCACGCCGGTCTTCGTACGCGCGCGCACCACCGCGGCGTTCCAGGGCCTTCGACGAGGCGAGGCGGGCGCGCCGAGCCCCGACCGCGAGTTCCGTACCACCGATATGGTGGTGGTGCGAGCCGCGGTGGCCGAGGCGACGGGCGAGACCGCCGCGGTGACCGCCGAGGTGCTGACGCGGCAAGGCAAGGTGCTCGCGACGTTGCCCGCGGCCTTCACCGCCGGTCACCACCAGGTGGACCTCCCACTGCGATCGCTGGCACTCGGCGAGTACGTGCTCCGATTCACCGCCACGCGCGGCGACACCTCGGCCGCCACGACCGCCGCGTTCGCGATCGTGCGGTAGCCCGTCCCCCGAGCCCCGTGAGATGGTGCAGACCAGCCTCGACGATCCGCGCCTCGACGACTATCGCCACGTCGCCGACCATGAGGCGCTGCGCCAACGGGGCCTCTTCGTGGCGGAAGGCCGACTCGTCGTCGAACGGCTCGTCGCCTGCCGTCGACAGCGCGTGCGGTCGGTGCTGCTGTCGCCGGCGGCCGCCGCGGCCATGGCGCATCTCTTCCAGGAGACCGGGCCGGACGCATCGGCAGCGCCGGTGTTCGTCGTGCCGCAAGCCGACATGAACGCGGTGGTCGGCTTCAGCATCCACCGGGGCTGCCTCGCGCTGGCTGAACGGCCCGTCCCGGCGACCCAGGCCGACCTCGACCTGACGGGCGTGGACCGCCTGCTCGTGGTCGAAGGCGTGAACAATCCCGACAACGTGGGCGGCCTCTTCCGCAACGCGGCCGCGCTCGGCTGCGCCGCCGTGGTGCTCGGACCGGAGTGCGGAGATCCGCTCTACCGCAAGGCCATCCGCACCTCGATGGCGGCCGTGCTCACGCTGCCCTGGGTCGAGGCCGGTGCCTGGCCCGACGCGCTCACACGCATCCGCGAGGCCGGTATGACGGTCGTCGCCTGCACACCGGGTCCAAGCGCCACGGGGCTCTACGACGCGGCGCTGCCACGGCGCGCCGCGGTGCTCGTGGGCGCCGAAGGGTCGGGCCTGACCCGCCAGGCGCTCGCCGCCGCGGAGCTGCAGGTGCGGATCCCGATGCACGGCGCGATGGATTCGCTGAATGTCGCCACCGCGGCCGCGGTGGTGCTGAGCGCGCTGGCGGCGCGCTACCCCTCGTCCGCCCAGGCCAGCGACCGGGTGACGGCCTTCCGCCAGCCCTTGTAGCCACGCTCGCGCACGTCGGCGGCCATCGACGGCGAGAACTCCCGGTCGAGCGCCCAGTTGCGGCGCACGTCGTCGAGGCCCTGCCAGTAGCCCACGGCCAGACCTGCCAAGTACGCCGCGCCAAGCGCCGTGGTCTCGGCCACCACAGGACGCCGCACCGGCACGCCGAGCTGATCGGCCTGGAACTGCAGCAGCACGGCGTTGGCGGCCGCGCCGCCGTCGACCTTCAA
>JANORI010000971.1:0-4628 GCA_031415235.1 Acidobacteriota bacterium
GGGCTCGACCCGGCTCTGGCCCTTGGCGGCCAGCGCTGCCGCGATGAGGGCCATGCCCGATCGAATGTCGCGGCTATCGAGCGCCTTGCTTTTCAGTTTCGCCGGGCCGGTCACGATGATGCGGTGCGGGTCGCACAGGAAGAGATCGGCACCCATACCGCTCATCTGCTCGAGCGCGAACAGACGCAACTCGTAGAGCCAGTCGTGCACGAGGGTCGCGCCCTTCGCCTGAGTGGCCAGCACGGTCACCAGGCTGACGAGATCGCTCGGGAAGCCTGGCCACAGCCCTGTGGTGAGCCGCCCGGCGCCGATGAGCGCTGAGGGCTCCACGGTGAGCACGTCGCCGTCCTGCCGGCACCGCACGGAGAGCTTGCGCAGCGTCGCAATCACGACCTCCATGTCGAGGGCGCGGGCGCCGCGGATTTCCACTTCGCCGCCCGTGATTGCGCCGACCACCGCCCAACTCCCCGCTTCGATGTAGTCCCCAGATAGCGCCTTGCTCGCGCTGCCCAGACGCGTGCCGCCCTCCACGCGAATCGTGTGTGAACCAGCGCCCGTGATTCCCACGCCCATCAACGACAGGAACTCGCACAGTTCCACCACGTGCGGCTCGCAGGCCGCATGGCGGATCTCGGAGATTCCTGGCGCCGCCGCCGCGGCCAGAAGCGCCGTCTCGGTGCCGGTCACCGACGCCTCATCGAGGTAGATCGACGCGGGCTTCAATCCCCGGGGCACTTCGAGCCGATGCCCATCGCCCTCCACGTGCTCGGCGCCCATCGCCGTGAGCGCCTCCAGATGGGTGCGAATGGTACGGCGGGCCGGGAAGTCGCCGCCCGGAGGCGCGACAAACGCCCGACCGGTCCGTGCCAGCAGCGGCCCCAGCAACAGCACCGAGCCGCGCAGGCGACCGACCAGGGCCCGGTCGGGTTCGTGCGATCGCACCTCCCTGCACCGGATGTGAAGCGTGGGGCTTCCGATGCCCTCGACCTCCGCGCCCAGATCGAGCAGCAGGCGCGCCATCACGTCCACGTCGGCGATCCGCGGCACGTTTGTGAGCACACACGGCTCGGGCGTGAGCAGCGTGGCTGCCATGAGCGGCAAGGCCGCGTTCTTGTTGCCTTCCACGTCCACGACGCCCGACAGGCGGTGGCCTCCCTCTATGATCAACGTCGACATGATGGATTCCTGCGGGCTACCAGGCTCCGAGCCTGACGATCTCTTCGCGCAGGGCGACGCCGAAGGCGTCGTGCACGCGCGCGCGGCACATCTCGATGAGGGCGGCGATGTCTGCCGCGGTGGCCATGCCATCGTTCACGATGAAGTTGCCGTGCGTCGGCGATACGCGCGCGCCGCCCACGGCGTGTCCCTTCAGGCCGGCGCGATCGACCAGCGCCCCAGCCGACGGCGGAATGCCCTCGGGCACGCGGTCGCGCCTGGGCTGCGGATTCTGGAAGATGCAACCGGCACTCGGCGAGGCGAGTGGTTGCGTCTGCTTGCGAAATGCCAGCGACGCCCTCGCCACCGCGCGCAGAGCCGCTGGGTCACCGCCGGGCCTGAGACGAAAGGCGACCCAGATAGCGACCTCGCCGCTGCGTTGCAGCCGGCTCGTGTCGTAGGCAAACTCCATCCGGTCGTGGTCCACCTGCCGCAGACCGCCGTCGCGGCTGGCGACGCGTACGCTCTCGACGAGGTCGCCGATGTTCGCCTTCTGCCAATGCGCATTGCCGTAGACGGCGCCGCCCACGGTGCCCGGCGTGCCGGCCCAGGCCTCGAGCCCGCCGAGACCGCGCGCGATGGCCCACCGCACGAGGCCGTTCGCGGTGACCGCCGCATCGACCCGCACGAGGTCACGGCCCACCATCTGCAGCGCGCCGCCACGCGGGCGAATCACCAGCCCGCGCACGCCGGCGTCCGACACCAGCACGTTCGAGCCGCCACCGAGCATCGTGACCGGCACGCCGTGCGCGTGCGCCACCGTCAGCAGTCCGACGATCGAGTCGCCGTCATGGGGCTCGACCAGCCAGTCGGCCGGCCCGCCGACCTTGAACGTCGTCAGCGGCGCAAGCGGCGCATCGTCGTGTACCGTCAGGTCCGGAAAGCCCTCGCGTAGCACGTCGCCAAACGCGCTCATGCGTCGACCTCGTCAGGGATCGCGCGCAGCAGTTCGCGTTCGCGAGCGATGAGGGCGTGTCTGGCTTCAGCCCGTGTGCAGGACGCGAAGCGCAGCGCGTCGCCAGGACCAAGCTGGCCAGCCAGGGGAAGGTCGGCGGTGATGACGGTGGCGATCTTGGGATAGCCTCCGGCCGTCTGCCGATCCGCCATCAGCAGGATCGGCGCCCCTCCGGCCGGCACCTGGATAGCGCCAAATGGGACGGGCTCCGAGAGCGGTTCTTCCGCTCCCAGGGTCGTGAGAACCGGTCCTTCGAGCCGGAATCCCATCCGGTCGGACTGTGGCGAGACGCGGAAGACCTCGCGCAGCAGCGCATCGATTGACGGTCGTGAGAAGCGCGTGTCCTGCGGGCCGAGCATCACGCGCAGCACTGGCGTCGCGCCCGCGTCGAACCGGCGGAACCTCACGGCGGCCCGTGGCGTGATCGACCAGGACACGCGTCCCACCGGCAGCGCGTCGCCGCTGACCAGCGCGCGGCCAGCCACGCCGCCCATGCCGCTCAGCACGTGCGTGGAACGGCTGCCGAGCACAGGCGGCGTGTCAATCCCCCCGGCCACGGCCAGATAGGCGCGGCTGTCGGCATGGCGACGGCCGAAGCGCAGCGTGGCCCCTGGCTCGAGCGCAAACACGGTCTGGTGCGCAACCGGACAGCCATCCACCGTCAGTGCAAACTCGGCTCCGGCCACCGCGACGACCAGCGCTCGTTCCGCACGCAGTTCGGGGCCGAGCAGCGTCACTTCGACCGTGGCGGCCGTGGCGGGATTGCCGACGAGCGCGTTGGCCAGACGATGGGCATACGTGTCCATGGCGCCGCTCACCGGCACGCCGAGCGACTGACTGCCCCAGCGCCCGAGGTCCTGCACCGTGCTGAGCAGCCCGGGCTTGACGACGGTCAGACCCGTCTGGCCTACGTCCATGGGCCACCAGCGCGCAGGGCCCAATCGTCCGGCGGGATGGCGACGAAACGCACGCGGTCGCCAGCCCGCAGCAGGGCCGGCTCGTGACGGTCCGCGTCGAACATCCGCCAGCGCGTGCGTCCGATGAGCTGCCACCCACCGGGGCTCTCGCAGGGATAGACGCCAGTCTGCAGACCGGCGATCCCGACGCTGCCAGCCGGCACCAGGCCACGCGGCGCCGAGCGACGGGGCATGGCGATGCTCGCCTCTACCGACCCGAGGTACGCGAACCCCGGCAGGAAGCCGAGCATGTAGACACGGTAGGTCTGCCGCGTGTGACGCGCCACCACGTCGTGACTCGAGCATCCGGCAAACGACGCCACGGCCTCGAGGTCCGGACCGTGGACGCCGCCGTAGCAGACCGGGATCTCGAGCACCCTGGCCGGGGAGTCCACGACGGCCGCGAGGTCCCAGGCGTGGGTCACGACCTGGTCGAGAGTCGTGCCGTCGAAGTACAGCGGATCCACGTGCACGCCCACCGACGCGTAGCCTGGCACGACGTCACGCACACCGGGCACCCGCGCCTCGACGATCGCCTGCGCCAGCGCCGCGACGCGCGCATTGACCTCGGGCGTCATCGACGGCTCGAACTCGACCAGCACGAGCGAGTCGCCGGAATGGCGCAGTCGCGGACGCGGACGCGTCGCCGTCACACCAGGGCCTCGAGCAGCTTCGCGTGGATGCCTCCGAAGCCGCCGTTGGACATGACGACGATGTCGTCGCCCTCGACCGCCTCGGCGGCCAGGTGCGCCACGATGGCCTCGACGTCCGGCAGCTGACGCGCCGACACGCCGGTCGCGCGCAGGTCACCAATGAGCTGGGCACCAGACAACCGCTCCGACTCGGGCAGCGTGCTGCGATACACCGGGGCGATCACTACCTGGTCCGCACCCGCGAACGCCCTCGCGAAGTCGTCCTGGAATACGCGCCGGCACGACGAGGCGGAGCGTGGCTCGAACACCGTCCACAGCCGGTGCCCAGGCCGGGATGCGCGCATCGCGGCGATCGTCTCGGCCACGGCCGTAGGGTGGTGCGCAAAGTCGTCGTAGATTGTCACGCCGCGTCGTTCCCCTACCACCTCCAGGCGGCGCTTCACGCCGGCAAAACTGGCCAGTCCCGTGCGAATGGCCGCCATGCTCAGCCCGCTCTCGTGGCCGACCGCGACTGCCGCCAGAGCGTTGCGCACGTTGTGCGCGCCGCGCAACGGCACCTCGAGATCGCCCGAGAACCCGTCGGGCCCACGTACCGAGAAGCGGGTGCCGTCGCCGCGAGACACGAGCGCGGTCGCCTGCCAGGTTGCGCCGTCCGACAGGCCGAAGGTCTGGACGCGGCATCGCGCGTGCGGCGCGAGCGCCGCAGCCTCAGGACTATCGGCGCCGAGCAGCACCAGCCCACGGCCGGGGACGAGCATCACGAACCTGACAAACGCCAGCCGGACGGCCGCCAGGTCAGGATAGATGTCGGCGTGGTCGAACTCCACGTTGTTGACGACGGCGATGTCG
>JANORI010000972.1:0-3659 GCA_031415235.1 Acidobacteriota bacterium
GACGGTCACGATGGGCCTGGCGACCTACCCGGCCGATGGCACCACGCTGGCGGAACTCGTCCTGCGTGCAGATTCCCGGCTGTACGAAGGCAAGCGCCAGGGCGGTGCGCGCGTGGTGGCCAGGGACGCGGCTCCCGCCTAGCCGAACACGGGGCGGCGCCGCGCGGCAAAGGCCGCGACGCCCTCGCGGAAGTCGCCGCTGGCGTAGCAGGCCCCGATCAGATCGTCGCTGGCCCCAGCCGCGGGGCGCCGATGCTCGCGCAAGCGCCGCAGCATGGCCTTGGTCGCGGTGATGGTGCTACTGGCGCGGGTCGCCAGATCCGCCGCCAGACTGCGGGTATCGGCGTCGAGTTCGCCGACCGGCGTCACGCGCGTGGCGAGTCCCCACTCGAGCGCCTCGTCGGCCGAGACCAGCCGGCCGGTCAGCAGCATGTCGGACGCGCGGGCCGGACCGATGAGGTCGACCAGGCGGGCCAGGTTCTCGTTCGACAGGCAGTTGCCGAGGGTACGGGCCACCGGCACGCCGAAGCGCGCGGTGTCGGCACAGACGCGCAGGTCGCAGGCCACTGCCATGGCGCAGCCTCCTCCGACCGCGGGGCCGTCAATCGAGGCGATGGTCACCTTGGTCACGCGCTCGAGCCGGTCGATGACTGCGCCGATCCGCCGCTCGTACGCCACCCCGGCTTCGCTGGTTGTCAAGCCGGCAAACTGCGAAATGTCAGTGCCCGCCGAAAACGCGCCGTCCGAACCTCGTATGATGAGCACGCGCACGTCCGAGGCGTCGACCAGGTTGCAGGCGTCCACGACCGCGTCGTACATGTCCCACGTCATGGCGTTCTTCGCCTCGGGACGCGCGAAGGTCAGCGTGCCGAGTGGTCCGTCGATGTCCCAGACAACATTGCTCGAAGGCATAGTGGTTCTCGATGTCACCCAGGTGATGGCCGGGCCCTATTGCGCGATGTTACTGGCGGACATGGGCGCCCGGGTCATCAAAGTGGAGCCGCCGCGTGGCGACTCCACCCGCGCGATGGCCGGTGGCGTGGACGGCGAGAGCCCGGCTTACAACGCGGTGAACCGCGGGAAGCTCGGCGTGGTGCTCGATCTGCAGCAGGCCGAAGCGCGCGACGCCTTTCGCCGCCTGGTCGGCACCGCCGACATCCTCGTCGAGAACTTCCGGCCTGGTGTCATGGCCCGACTCGGGCTCGACTACCAGACGCTCGCCGCCGATCACCCGCGGCTCATCTACGCGTCGATCTCGGGCTACGGGCAGACCGGCCCGTGGGCCCACAAGGGCGGATTCGATTTGGTGGCCCAGGGCGTGTCGGGCATCATGTCGGTCACCGGCGAACCAGCGCGCCCGCCGGTGAAGGCCGGCATCCCTGTGACCGATCTGGGCGCGGGCCTGTTCGCCCTCGCAGGGATTCTCGCGGCGCTGCACCACCGCGATTGCACCGGCCTGGGGCAACAGATCGACACGTCGCTCGGCGACGCGGGCCTGGCGCTGTCGGTGTGGGAGGCCACGGAGTACTTCAGCGGACGGGGCGTACCCGAACCGCTCGGATCCGCGCATCGGATGAGCGCGCCGTATCAGGCGTTCCGCTGCGCCGACGGGTACATCACGGTGGGCGCTGCGAATCAACGTACGTTCGAAAAGCTGGCGGACACACTCGGGCATCCCGAGTGGCCGGCCGATCCACGCTTCGCGACCGACACGACCCGCGTCACGCACCGGAGCGCGCTGGCCGACGCGATCGAGCGCGAGACGGCGACCGCCACGCGGGCCGAGTGGCTCGAACGGCTCGATGCCGCCGGCATCCCGTGCGGCCCCATTCTCGACTACGCCGAGGCCTTCGATGCGCCGCAGGCCCGGGCCCGCGAGATGTCGCTCGAGGTCGATCATCCGGCCCTGGGCCGCATCCGTGCGCTCGGCACGCCGATCAAGATGTCAGCGACGCCGCTCGATCCGACGCGACGCGCGCCGCTGCTCGGCGAGCACACGACCGAGGTGCTCACGGCGCTCGGCTACTCCAGCGAGGCCATCGCGCGCATGCGCGGCACCGGCGCGCCGTAGGTTCACCCTGCCCGTGCCAGGGCCGGCACGCGGTCGGGCAGCAGGAACCCCGTGCGCGCGGCCTCGCACCACAGTCGTTCGGGTGAGTAGTAGACATCGAGCACGCCCGGCTTCCAGCGCAGCAGGTCGGGATGCGCGGCGGCGAACTCGGCCCACACGACAGTCGGCGTGGCGGCGACGCGCTCCGCCAGAATCGAGAGATAGGCCTGCGTGATCGTGGCGTGATACAGGCCCGGCACGCCCTTGGCGACGGCGAAGCGCTTGAGGTCGTCCACGAACTGGCGCGTGGCCAACTCGAGGCCGTACTCGCGCACGTAGACCCACGCCATCCGCACGTGATCGGCGTGGTGGAACGCGTCGGTCGAGAGCGTGCCCGCGCGAAAGGCGTCGAGCGCCGCGCGTTCGTCAGCCGTCACGGCAGTGCGTCCCCGAGCTACGGCGTGGCGGCGGTGCGGCCGGCGATCTTTCGTCCCAACTCGACGGTCTTGAACCCCGCGTCGCCCCAGTTCATGACGAAGACGTTGAAGCCCTGCGTCAGGCGCGTCTCGAGGTCGGCGGCGTTGGCCGGAAAGCCGCACGCGACCGTGTTGGCCTTGCAGGCCGCGAGCACCCGCTGGATTGCCGCTTCCCAGGCGACCAGATCCACCTGACGCTGGCCGGTGGAGTCGGTGGTCGAGAACACGCTGCGCAGCGTGCCCGCGCCGGGCCACAGCACGCCGATGCCGGGCACCGCGGCGATCTCCTCGAGATTCGCCAGGCCCTTTCTGCTTTCGACGATCGTCCAGTTGATCAGCTCGCCGTTAGGGTTGAGTGGCCACACGTCGGCCTTCTGCCGGTACTCGGCCTCGGTCATGCCCCACACCGCCGGTGCCTGACCGACGTCTTCGGCACGCAGGCCCCCCTTGCTCTTGAAGCGCATGGCCGCAATGCCGGCGCGGGCCTCGTCGGCGGTCTCGACGGTGACCAGCATGACGCCGCTCACGCCGAGATTCAGCTGCTTGCCGATCGCCGCTTGGGCCGCGGAGAGATCGGGCCGCAGTTCTGGCGACTTCACGATCATCGGGTGGGTCAGGTGCAGGTGCGGCGTGCGGGCCATCACGCCGGCCTGCATCAGGCCCTTCGAGAACTCGACAAACGCCGGATAGGCCTGGTCGAAGTCCCCTTCCATCGAGCCGTCGAATACGAAGTCGCTCAACTTGTAGTCGGCGGCCTGCTTGGCCAACTCGGCCGGCGACTTCGGCGGCGCGTCGGGCACCGCTGGCGCGGCCGGCGCTCCGGCCGGACGAGCCGCTCCGGGAGGCGGACCGGGAAACCGACGATTGCTCGGCGCGTAGAGCCCGAAGACCGGCTGCTTCTGCTCGAGCAGCGCGATCACCCGGTTGTGGCGGGCCGTGGGCGCCTGTGCGCCGACGAGTCCAGCAAGAACGGTGACCGACAACACCATGAACGTAGACAGAGTTCGCACGACACCTCCTGGACGCTTCAGACGATAGCCGATGCCCGACCAATTGTAACGGGGCCTGGCACGGAGACATCTCGTGACGCGGCAGAATCTGCGTACCGCCGCCAACGCCGCCACGTACGTTAG
>JANORI010000973.1:0-2756 GCA_031415235.1 Acidobacteriota bacterium
AGGCCTCAATCCGCGACTCGCACGTCGGTCGTGCCTCGGTCGCATGGGCTCGGACCAATCCCGGAGGTGCCAGGCAGGGGGACAACCTCCAATTCAATGGTCGTCCCACCTGTTCCCCTTGGAAGGCGGTCACGCCACGCCGACCAGGTGCGCCAGGTGAAGGTACAGCCTCGTCATCGCGACAAACTCCACGGACGCCTGGCGCCGCTCGAACTGGTCCGCCAGACCACTGGGATACACCATCGCGACGGCGTCGTTGCCGTGCAGCCGCCACGCCTTCTCCAACGCGTGGAAACGAGGTCCGCGATACCGCTCCGCATCATGCGGCTGCGTGGCGCCCGCCGCCGGTGGCGGTTGTCGGCCTGCCCGATGAGGGTGTACAGGCGCTTGTGGTGCACGTGAAAGAGGCGCCCCTGATTCAGGCGGCCGGGCCGTTCCTCGCGTGCGAATCCGGCCCCGACCAGGCGGTGGATGAAGTCGTGCGACTTCTGCCCGTGCGCCACGCCGGCGAAGCGGCAGTACTGCCGCTCCACGAACACGCCGGAGTGCGCCATCACGGTGGCCAGGAAGCGCGCCTGCCGCTCGGTGAACCCCCGCGAGCACAGGTGGTGGCTCTGGTCCAAGACGACGTCCCGAAAGTTCAGATGGTCGAGCATCGCATCACCCCAGCAGTTCGTCGGCCAGCCCGCCGCGGCGAGCGCGCCCACCCCGGCCGCCAGCACTTCCCCGGCCACCGAAACCCGCGCCGTAGCGGCGGAATCCGGACCGTACCGCACCCGCCGCGTGCGCGCCCCGGTAGTGCGGCGTGACCACCTCGATGTCTTCGTGCCGGGGGTCGCGCGCGGCGTCGTCGTACTCGATGCGGGCGTCAGGAAAGTGGACGCTGTCGTCGAAGTACGGCAGGTCGTGCTGCCGAGCCCAGGCGGCGATCTCTTCTGCCGTGCCGTCGGCGAGCTCGTAATGGCGCAACGCAGACACCTTCGGCTGCGTCAGCCCTAGCAGGTGGGCAGCCGCAGTCTGGGTCAACTCCTGTCTGGTCGAGGACTTGGTTGAGGGCATAGGCAAGCCGAAGCTTGGCTTGGCGTTTCGCAGCATCCGGGTAGCCGAGGTCTTCGAAGACGTTCTTGGTCCCGCGAGTGATCTCGACCAAGTCAGCGCGTCGTTTTGCCATGGTGGTCCTCGTAGTCTTGCTGTGCCGCTCTCAGTCGCTGTACCACCAGGTCGACCCGGTCAGGCGACCTTCGAGCGCCCCACGACGATCTGCACCCCGACGCCCGCGTGCCCCAGCATGGCGATGAGCGTGTCGATGCTGAAGCGGTCGATCTTGCCACGGACAAGGTCACTGACTCTTGGCTGCGTTACTCCGAAGAGCGTCGCCGCCCGTGCTTGGGTCAGACCGCGCGCGTCGATGAGCTTGCTCAGACGGATCATGAGGTCGGACCGGAGCTTGAGGTTGGTGGCCTCGTCCGCCGGGAATCCCAGGTCCCGAAACACATTGCCACTCGAACGTCGGATCTTGGTAGTCATGGTTGACTCCTATTGGGGCGACGACGGAGCAGATCGGCGAGGCGCTTGCGCGCCAGCTCGATCGCGTTGCCCAGCGTTGCTCTGGTTCGCTTCTCGAATGCGTGCAGGATGTAGACGGGCGTCGTCGAACTTCGCGACGTAGAACACCCGATGCTCCAGGCGAGTGTGGACGCGAATCTCGATGACGCCAGCTCCAACGGAAGCCATCGGCTTCCAGTCCGTCGGCCAGAGCCCTTCCCGAACACGACCGAGCTGATGCCCCGCTTCGCGGCGCGCATCCTCTGGAAATGCTCGAACGTCGTCGAGCGACGCGCCCAGCCACGCCAAGGGCTTCTCACGCATAGCGAAGTATATACTTATTTATATTGCGAGCGAGGCAGCGTTTTGGCCGTGACGCCGATTGGGGGATCTTGAAAAAGTCTTGAAACTTTGTCCCCGACAACACCCGCTTGAAACTTTGTCCACCCGAAGGTCGTCCCCGTAAGTTCGAATCCCTGCCTCCCAGCCATCCGCCTCCGCTCGCCAAGTTGCTCTGCGAGATATGGCGAGATGTCCCGCCGAAGCTCGTCTCGGCGAAGTTCGTGAAGCGAACGCAGGCGGAAGCGTGAGCGAAGGCGGACCGACCTCCTGTTCTTGCCATCATCGCCTCCCTGTCCCAACGCAGGTCCTGCGCCGACGTGTATCCGATCGCACGCCAATCGAGGTTTCTGCACGCGGCACGAGGTCTGCTGGCTCGAACCGCATGGACGGCACCGGCAAGCTATTCGTCTACATCTTGCGCAGTGCCTCCGACCCGACGCGGCACTACGTCGGCCTGACCAGTGATGTTGCGCGGCGACTGGTCTGGCACAACGGTCCAGGAGGCGGGCACACCGTGTCTGGACGGCCGTGGGCTGTCGTCGTAGCCATCGAGTTCAAGCGGCATCCGTCCGCGATGGGGGCCGCCGACGTCTCGGCGTTTCTGACCTGGCTCGTTGTCGAGCGGCACGTCAGTGCCTCCACGCACAACCAGGCGCTCGCCGGTCTGTTGTTTCTCTACAACGACGTGTTGCACGTCGAGATTGGGAGTGTCCCGCCGGTGGTGCGGGCCCGGACGCCTGACCGGTTGCCCGCTCCATGAAGCGGATCTCGCGCGCGGGTTCGGGCGGGTGGCGTTGCCGTTCGCGCTGGATCGCACGTGTCCCAACGCGCCGGCCGAGTGGCGATGGCAGTTCGTGTTTCCTGCCGGA